>DATEGJ010000196.1:0-3798 GCA_035280105.1 Thermoplasmata archaeon | reverse complement strand
GTGAGAATCAGGGGACGCACGCTTAAGTAAACGGGACCGCATCGGAATCGCGTGGACCTCACGGCGGCGGAGCGGGTCCTTCTCCACCTCCATGGTTTCTGGAACGTCCCGGACCCCGGACGGGAATCGACGCAAGCGGGTATCTCGGCCGGCGCGCGGCTCCTCCGCAGCCATGTCCCGCGCGCGCTGCGCTCCCTCAAGGTTGAGGGGTTGATCGACTCGCGGGAGACGAGGATGCGGGGCCACACACGCAAGATTACCGTCTACGCGCTCACGGAGGCCGGGGTCCGAAGGGCCAGGCAGATTCTCAGCGAGGTCGATCGGACCGCCGTCGACGTAGACGGTCGCGCGACGAACATCGGCGAGGCCCGCAAGGCTCTCGGGATGACCGCGCTCGCGGCCTTGGCCGCAATTGACGCGCAAGGTCACTTGCAACCGACCGTCGCAGCGCTCGAACGCCCCTCGCTCTTCGACCGGGAGGAGGACCTCGCGTTCCTGCGGAGGTGGTTCCTTGGCGCCGCTCCGGTCGCCGTCGTGTACGGCGCGCGCGGCATGGGCAAGACCGCGCTCGGGTGGGCCTTTGCAGAAGGCGTGCCGCGCTCTGTGTGGGTCGAGATCGCGCACGGATCCGATCTCGAGGGATTCGCGGACTCGGTCGCGTCCGCGACCGGCGTGCGAGCCGAGGCTCCGGATGATCCGGAGTCGGTCGGCGAATCCTTGGCGCGCGTCTTCACGCCCGGTCCGAAGCTGATGGTGCTCGACGGATACGGCGATGTCCCCGAGTCGATCGTCGATGCGCTCGCGTCGTTCTTGCGGAACGCGAGACGGGGCGGCAAAGTCCTCGTCCTCGCCCAAGAGTCCACGCCCGCGTATTGCCGATTTTATGGGAAGAAGGACGTCGACGCGGGAGCCGTCACGGAGCGGCACCTCCGAGGACTCGGGCTCGAGGGATGCCGCGCGATGCTCGGGAACGCGACGATCGACGACGACGCGCTTCGGCGGATCTATCTGTTGACGAAAGGGTGTCCCCTCTACCTACGCGCGATCCGCGAAGAGGATGAGGCCACGCTTCGGGCGCAAAGCCGGTTTACGGCCGCCGAGATCCGGCTGCTCCTCTACTCCGGTGGCTCGGCCCTCTGAAGCGGCGTGAGTTGGTCGATCGAGTCCATCATGCGATCCGCGTAGCCTTTCGTCCCGGGTCGCTTTCGGAGGGCGTACAGGACCTGAATCAGCTCGCCCTCATCGCCGCGTACCTCGATGGCCTGCGCCGTGCATTCGACCGGGAGTCCATCGTGCGCCCGGAGGCGAAGTGCCTTCGGAGCAGGCGCTGGACCCGACTTCTCTTTCGTCCACGCGATGCTCGCCTCGGCTTGCGAGATGTCGAAGACCTCGTGCATGCGCCGACCGCGTACCTCCGATGACTGCCACCCGAGGAGCGCCTCGGCACCTCGGTCGAGGTGGAGGACTCGCAAGTCGCGGTCGACGACGAGGAGGCCGTCCGCGAGCGCCGACACGAGCGCGTCGAACCGACGTCGCTCGAGGTCGAGTTGCGTCGCGAGCTTCCCGCCATCGAGGGCGATTGCCGCCTGCGCGGCGACCCCTTGGACGATGTTGATCTCCCTCGACGTAAAGTAGTGCGGAGAACGGGTGTCGTCGAGCCAGAGGATGCCGAGGAACCGGCCTCTCGCCGCGAGCGGCACGACGAGGGCCGATTTCAAGGAAAGCCGTTTTTGCAACGAGGGCGGCAAGCCCGCTTCCTGCGAAGCGGCCTTCACGAGCGCGGGGAGCCGCAACACAATCAGTCGTTGGGCGAGGCGCGGGATCTCGGACTCTTGGACCTGAAGCCCATCGAACGCGGTGGACTGACCGCCCGATCCGAACGACGCGACCGTGCGGAATTCTCGAGATGCCCCATCGTAGGCCATGATCGCGCATCGATCGACCTGGACTAGTCCCGGCGCGACGCGAACGATCGAGGCGAGCAGCTCGTCCATGTCGGAAAGACCGCCGACCATTTCGGCGACGCCCAGGACGGCCGCCAGGATTTGGGTCTCTCCAATTTCCTCTCGATCGGCCACCACGGACGGATGCGGACGGACGCGTTAAGAACGTTTGCGAGCCGTTATCAGGACGCGCGTATTCAGAGCGTTGGCACGAAAGCCCTTTAGTCCCGTTTCCCGCTGCAGCTCTCTGTGTCGCCGGCCCGCGCCATCCTTGCAATCCTCGGAATCGGCATCGCCCTCGCGGGTATCGCGGTCGCGTTGTGGTTCGATCGGTTCGCGGGCATGGCGGTCCTCGTGGTCGGCGCGTTCCTGATCATACTGCCGTTCACGGGATTCCGCGACGAGGAATGAATCCTTTAATATGGACGGGTCGGTGCAGCGACGCGTGTATCGCGTCTTCCGCTTGCCGGCGAACCAGGCCGCCAAGGCGGACGTGCTGCTCCAGGACGATCTGGTGAGTCGGCAAAGCGTGGTCGTGCGGGACTCGAAGAGCCTTGGGCTCGGCGGGGACGATCGATACGTGTTGGTTGAAGGGAGCGATGCCGCGATAGCCCGCGCGGCGGACCTGCTCAAAGACGTCGGAAAGGCCTTGACCGGCGCGGAAGCCGAACGCGTGTACCACTCGTTCCGCTCCCAGGACGAGGACGCTGTTTCCGGGATGGGAATGATCTTCGGGCCGTGACCTTAGACCGCGAGGCGGTCTACGACGCCCGCCGGTGTCGCATCCTGCGGCAGCGGATCGAGTTCGCGCTCCAACCACGCGATCATCCGCGGATTCATGGACCGCGGATCGACGAACACGACGAGGACGCCGTTCCGCATCGCGGTCTCCTCGTTTAAGTCGTCAACGAACCGGACGGCCCGCTCGATCCCAGCATGGAGGATGACCGAGTCGAGGCAATCGACGACGAGGATTCCCGGGCCGCGCTCATCAAAGAACGTCGTCGCAGCGGAACGGAGGTCTTGCAAACGTCGCGGGTCGGCGGTCGCGACCCCTCCGCGCAAGCTTGTGATCCGAAGCAAGTCCCCGCCCTCTGGGGCGGCATCGATCGCGCGGGACGTGATCCATAGGAACGCCTTGCCGCCATCGGAGAGGGAGCGGACGAACGGGACCGCGAGGTCTTCTCGATCTTGGACGAGATAGCCCAAGCCGGGCTCGAGCGAAAGGCCGATGGTTTACTCCCCCTAGATGCCCTCGGAAAGGCCGTCAAGGATGGGCCGGTGCCGCCTTAAAGCCCGCGGTCGAGGTCTACAGACGAGCGCGTGAGATGCTCATAAGGAGCGTATTTTCTCCGCGACGAACGCGCGGACCTCGGGATCGTCGGGGATCGTCAAGGACCTTTTGAATCGCTCCGACTTGTCGGGGAGGTAGTAGCCTCGGGACACCGAGATGAACTCGTTCGTGCCGTCGGAGGTCCTTGCGCGCTTACGCGCAATCTCCAAGAAGTTGTTCCGTCCGAAGTTGACCTTCTCGGCCCGAATCGTCTCGAACTTCACGTCCACGTTCCGCCGACCTCTGTCATCGTCGTCCATCGCAGATTCCTCCGGAAGCGGGAGTTCCTCGGCCCGCGCGGAGGCCGCGCAACCGATGTGTGCGGTATAAATCTTTCATGCGATCCATCAGGACCCTTCGAGGTCGTCCTCCCCCGAGGCGGCGCGGATACCGCAGAATTAAATAGCCTGCGTTCCTCGTCCGGACCGATGCAGTGTTCTCGCTGCGGCGCTATCGTGGTGGGACGATTCTGCACACGGTGCGGCGCACCGGCTCCGGTGAGCCCGCCCCCGGCCGCCGCGG
>DATEGJ010000195.1:0-2004 GCA_035280105.1 Thermoplasmata archaeon | reverse complement strand
CGCGGCTGGGATGGAACTCCTCGTCGGGTGAGCCGTTGCCGAACCGCACCCTCATCGCGACGATGGGATTCGATGAACGTCACGTGCTGCCAGCCCTGCGCCTCATGCCCTACGATCGTCTCACGATCGTGGGTGGGTCGGATACCTTCCGGTCCGCGGGATTTCGCCGGTTGCGGGCTCTCGAGCCGCTAACTCGGGCCGTCGTCGTCCCGTCGTTCGATCTAAACGCATCGATTGCCGCGATTCGTCGCGCCATCCGTTCGTCGCGCCAGGATGGTCCCGTTCGAATCAGCGTAAGTGGAGGGACGAAAATCGTGACGGGTGCCGCGATCTTGGCGGCATTTCAGGAAGGCGTGGAGGCATGGTACTGCGATCCCGATCCGGTCCAGCTACCGGTGCTTCACGGACTCCGAATCGTTGATGCATTCTCTCCGCCCGAGCGGACGATTTCGCTCGCCGTTCGGAACCCCGTCGCGCTCGAGCGGCTCGTGACGCGAATGGTCCGGCACGGGCTTTCCCGTCGAACCGTGATTGCCGCCACCCGTTCGCTTGCGGCGAAAGGCCTCGTGATCCTCGAAGCGCATGGGGGGCGGTCGGTGGTGCGCCCGTTGGAGCGTCTCTCGCTGTTCGCGGCGCACCTCCGCGAATCATCCGGAAAGGCCTAAGAAGGCGGAGACTATCCCGCCGCCGAGTCAGGCGATGGTCCGGGTTCGGGTCGAAATCCACCTGAAGAAAGGAGTCACCGACCCCGAGGGGGAGAACGTCCTCAAAGCGTTGAAACTCCTCGGTTTCGAAGACGTGCGCGCGGTCCACAGTTCCAAGCTATTCCTGATCGACCTCGAGACGAAAGACGCGAACAAGGCCCGCAGGGAAGTCGAAGAGATGTGCCGTCGGCTGCTGGCGAACCCGGTCATCCATGACTACGAGATCAACGTCGCGAAGTAATGGAGCCTTTTCAAGCGTAACCGCGGATCCGCTCGCGCCGCGGCGCTTCCTGCAGGTGGTCCGTCGACATCAGCGCAGACTTCTTGAGCTCCCGTTCCGCGGCTCGGACGAAATCGTCCATCGTGATGCGATGCCGGCGCCCGCGGCGAAGGGAGTTCCGCATCGCCTGCCGCACGACATTCAGGATCGATCCTCCGCTCATCGAGTATTTCTTCGCGAGCACATCGAAGTCCACGTCTTTCGCGAGCGGCGCCTCCTTCGGAACGAGCCGCTCGAAGATTGAACGTCGCAACTCGACGTCTGGCATGGGGAACTCCACCGCAATATCGACGCGGCGGTCGAGGGCCTTGTCCATGACCTTCGCCAGGTTCGTGGCCAAGATCACGACACCGGGATAGTTTTCCATCTGAGAGAGCAAGACGTTCACGTCGCGGTTCATCCACGGCGTCGCCATGAATCCGCGTCGTTGGAAGACGGCGTCGGCTTCGTCGAAGAAGAGGACGGCCCCGGCATCCAACGCGCCTCGGAACACGTGCTCGATGTTCTTCTCCGTCTCTCCGACCCACATGTTCTCCAGCTGCGCATAATTGACTACATGAAGCGGCCGGCCTAGTTCGCTTGCGATGCCCTCCGCGGCCATCGTCTTGCCGGTGCCCGGCGGTCCTGCGAAGAGAAGGCTCAAGCCTTTCGTCTTCCGCATAACCTTCTTCAGGCCCCAGCGACGGTACATCAGCCCTTTGTGCCGCAACTCCGTCAGCGCGTCCTCGAGGCCTTCCTTCGTCGGCGGCGCGAGGACGAGATCCGACAAGGTGAATCGAGGTTGGACGACCTGCGCGATCGGCCGCGCGGGCTCGTGGACGTGGGTCTCGGGCGCGTCATGTTCGTCGTCGGCCTGGTAGACTTCGACGCCGGAGTCGAGGAGCCTCACAATCCGCCGGACGTCGTCGCGGGAGATATGGCGGCACGATTCCTGGATGCGGCCGCACTTCGGGCACTTCACAATCCACTGGTCTCGGTCTTCCTTCGCCATGGAAATCCCCCGAGGAACGCGGCGGCGAC
>DATEGJ010000194.1:0-4279 GCA_035280105.1 Thermoplasmata archaeon | reverse complement strand
TGGAAAGCAGTACCAAGCGAGCGTCGGTCAAGATCCCACGGGTCTTTCCGTGCTGGTCGACAACGTCTCCTACACGAGCGTCGCGACGTTCTGGTGGAACGAGAGCAGCGTCCACGCGCTGGAAGCGCCGTCGCCGCAGTACGCGTCCCCCGACGTTCGAGAGGTCTGGGCCTCCTGGAGCGATGGAGGTGCCCGGGCTCACACCGTGACAGCGAACGCGCCGTTCTCAGCCACCGCGTCGTTCTTCCAAGAACAAGGCCTATTCGTGTCGACGAGTCCCGTCAATCTCGCCTTCACGATGGACGGGACCACATACACCGCCGCGACGACCTTCTGGTTCGCCTCTGGCACCTATCATATCGTCTCCGTGCAAACGACACAATCCGGGAGTCCGGGCGTTCGGTACCAGTTCTCGTCGTGGAGCGACGGAGGAAACGCGACGCATGTCGTGCTCTTCACCGCCGCGACGACCCTTCAGGCGAGCTTCGCCCCCGAGTACTATCTCACCGTCACATCGCCCGTGCCCGGCGCGACCGGGAGCGGCTGGTTCGCCGCCGGTGCGTCGACGACGGCGACGGTGTCGAACGCCATCTACGTGATCGGAGTCGGCCAGCAACTCGTCTTCCGAGGTTGGAGAGGTGATGCAAGCGGGACCGGTCTCACCTCCAACGCGATCGTGATGAATGGTCCGAAAGAGGCGGTCGCGGACTATGGGACGCAATACTACCTCGAGGTCTCGTCGGCGTACGCTGCGACGTCCGGGGCGGGATGGTACGACGCCGGTTCGAATGCGTATGCGCAAGTCTCGGCCACGAACGTCTCCCTAGGGAGCGGCACCCGCGAACTCTTCGAAGGATGGACGGGCGATGCGGTCGGATCGACCGCAACCTCGCACGCCATTCTCATGGACGCTGCGAAGGTCGCGACGGCCCAGTGGAAGACGCAGTACCGGTTGACGATCCTGACCGACCACGGCGTCGCGGTCGGCGGCGGATGGTACGACCAGGGGTCGAACGCCGTCGCGAGCCTCCAGAGCGGGACGGTCCTGATCTCGACAGGGACGCGCGCCGTGTTCGCGGGCTGGTCCGGCGACGCGCGCGGCAGCACCCCGTCGTCGAATCCGATCCTCATGTCCGGGCCGAAGACCGCGATTGCCACCTGGACGACCGAATACCTCGTCACCGTCACGAGCGACTACGGATCGGTGGAGGGAGGCGGCTGGTACGCGGCCGGCGCCCGAGCGACCCTACAAGCGCCGGGTCAAGTGACGAGCGGCGGCCAGACCTACACGTTCGCGGGTTGGACGGGTGACGTCACGTCCGGCGATGCGACGGTGACGGTCACCGTCGATCACCCGATCACGGCCCATGCCACGTGGAGTTCACCGGGCGCACTCGGGACGATCTCCGGTACGACCTGGGGACTAGTGTCGGCCTTGGTCGTGATCGCCGTCATCGTGGCCCTCGCGGTCTGGCGGAGAAGCCGGGGTCGCGGGAAGTGAAGGGCGAGGCGCGGCTTCCGCCCGCGCCTCCTTCGTCTTCTTGTACCGCCCGTACGTCGACAGGATCATCACGCCGCCGACGAAGAAGGCGCCCACCGAGCAGACGAGCCGCCATGACTCGAGGTCCGGGCTCAGGATGGCGGTGAAGTAGAAGTTGATCGAGGTGACGATGATGAACACGGCGATCGCCATCGGGGTCCACACGCCGAGGATCGACCGGATGCGCTCGACGTTCATCGGCTCATCAATCGGATGATCGCTTCCGCGGGCTCGCCGCCGCTTTCCTCGAGGGCTTTCCGCGCCTCGTCCTCCGACACGCCCGCCTTTTCCGCGACGAGCTTCACGTCTTCCTCTGGGATCGTGACGCCCTTGGTCTCCGACGGCCTCTTTGCGTCGGCGCGATCACGGACAATGGGCTCTCCTACGACCGTCCAGATTTTTTGACCCTGAGCGGTCATCGCAGTGACGTTCGCGTTGCGGATCACGTACTCCTTGTCCGCGGTCCGGATGACGACCTCTTCGACGCCATCGAGCTCCTCTTGCTCGATGCCGAGGCGCTTCATCGCCTGTCGCATCTGCCTCGGGTTCATCCGGCCGCCGGGTACCATGCGATCACATGCGACGCATCGCCCGGGTTCGCATAAAGGTTCTGCGCATTCGAGCGCGCCGTCATACGTTTAAATAGCGCAGACCTCATGGAATTGATGTGCGAATCGCCGTCGTCTTCAAGGACCGATGTCAGCCGAAGCGCTGTCACCTCGAATGCATCGCATTCTGTCCGCCGCAACGGACGGGGACCGAGGTCATCTGGATCGATCCGGAATCCGGAAAGGCGACGATCAGCGAGGAAACGTGCATCGCGTGCTCGATCTGCGTGAAGAAATGCCCGTTCGATGCGATTCGCATCATCGGATTGCCGGAAGAACTGAAGGAGGACCTCGTCCATCAGTACGGGAAAAACGCGTTCCGCCTGTTCCGTCTCCCGGTCCCCAAGAAAGGCGAGGTCATCGGTCTCCTCGGTCCCAACGGGATCGGCAAGACGACCGCCGTCAGTATGCTGAGCGGCGAGGTCGCCCCCAACCTCGGTCACTATCGACGCAAGAAGGCGTATTGGGAGGATGTCCTCGACTACTTCGCCGGAACCGAACTCCACGATTACCTGGAGCGGATCGCGAACAAGAAACTGACGACCGCGATCAAACCGCAGTACGTCGACAAGCTGAACAAGATCTACTCGGGGCAGGTGCGGGACCTCCTCACGAAGATCGACCGGCGTGGGCGTCTCGAGGAGCTGTCGGCCTCGCTCGATCTCACGTCGTTCCTCGACCGGGACATCGCACACCTGTCCGGCGGAGAACTCCAGCGGGTCGCCATCGCCGCCACGATGCTCAAAGACGCGGACGTCTATTTCTTCGACGAACCCTCGTCGTATCTCGACATCTACCAACGGCTCCAGGTCGCGAAAGTCATCCAGTCGCTTTCGAAGGAGAAATACGTCGTCGTCGTGGAGCACGACCTCGCGGTCCTCGACTTCCTCGCCGACACCGTCTTCCTGATGTACGGGGAAGAAGGGGCGTACGGGATCATCGCACAACCTCGCCCCGTCCGCACCGCGATCAACGTGTACCTCGGCGGCTACCTCAAGGAAGAGAACATTCGGTTCCGCGACCGCGAGATTCGCTTTGATGTCCGGCCGCCCCGAGCAGACTGGAATGCAGAGACGCTCGCCACGTTCGAGGCGTTGACGAAACGGTTCGACGACTTCGAGCTCGAGGTCCGACCCGGACGACTCCGGAAGGGAGAGGTCGTGGGCGTCGTCGGCCCGAACGCGACCGGCAAGACGACGTTCGTTAAGATGCTCGCGGGCGAGGAGACGCCGACCACCGGGACCGTAGTCGGGAAGTGGCAGGTCTCCTACAAGCCGCAATACCTCGAGGCCGCGTACGAAGGTACGGTCGGCGATCTCATGCGCAATACCGTCGGCAAGAAAGCCGACACCGGCTACTTCGAAACGGAGATCCTCCAACCGCTGCGCGTTAAGGGCATGTTCGAGCGGGATGTCTCCACACTCTCCGGGGGCGAGCTCCAGCGTGTCGCAATCGCCCTTTGTCTCGGACGGGACGCGGACATCTACCTGATCGACGAGCCTTCCGCATACCTCGATTCGAACCAGCGGATGGAAGCGGCGCGCACGATCCGGCGGGTGATGGAACGCGAGGCCCGGACCGGCCTGATCGTCGACCACGATGTGTACTTCATCGACATGGTCTCGGACACGTTGATGGTTTTCTCCGGCGATCCGGGGCGCCGTGGGATTGGGGAGGGTCCGTTCCCGATGCGTGAAGGCATGAACCGGTTCCTGAAAATGGTCGGAATCACGTTCCGACGCGACGCGGACACGAACCGTCCGCGGATCAACAAGCTCAATTCCCGCCTGGATCGGGAGCAGAAGGCCTCCGGCGAGTACTATTACGCGATCGAAGACGCGACCGCGATCGCGCTACCGAGCGGGGCTTCGGAGTAAGACCCCGCGGCCCTCGGCGGCGATCTCGCCATCCTCCACGACCGCCTCTCCTCGTAGGTAGACCGCAATCGGGAAACACGCGTCCATCCCTTCGAACGGCGTCCAACCGCACTTGTAGCGCAGACGCTTCGCGGTCACCGATTCGATTCGCCTCGGATCGACCGCGATGAAATCCGCATCGAGTCCTACCTCGATCCTTCCTTTGGCGATGCCGATGATCTCCGCGGGTCGCGATGCAGTTGCAGAAACCACTC
>DATEGJ010000193.1:0-3737 GCA_035280105.1 Thermoplasmata archaeon | reverse complement strand
GGAAGATGTCGGGGGCCGTCGGAACGGGCGCGGCATTCGGTCCGCAGGCGCTCGACATCCAGACGGCGGTGATGAGCGACCTCGGCCTCGGGATGGAAGAGGCCGCGACGCAGGTCGTCGGGCGCGACCGGTACGCCGAGTTCATTGCAGTCCTCGCGAACGTCGCGGCATCATTAGACAAGTTCTGCACGGAGGTCCGCAATCTTCAACGGACGGAGATCGGAGAGGTCGCCGAGGCGTTCGAGTCGTCGACGCAGGTCGGCAGCTCGACGATGGCCCAGAAGGAGAACCCGATCAGCTCGGAGAACGTGTGCAGCCTGTCCCGGATCGTCCGATCCCTCGTCATCCCGGCCTTGGAGAACGTCCCGCTCTGGCACGAACGGGATCTCACGAACAGCGCCGCGGAACGGATCCTGATCCCCCATGCGTGCGTTCTCCTCGACGAGATGCTCGGGCGGACCGCGGAGATCTTCCGCGCACTCCGGGTCTTTCCGGACCGGATGAAGGAGAATCTCGAGGCGACGAAGGGCCAGGTCATGGCGGAGGCCGTGATGATCGCGCTCGTCGGGAAGGGACTCGGACGGCAGGGGGCCCACCGGCTGGTGCGAGAGGCGGCAGCGAAGGCTCGCGCGAAGGGCGTGCACCTCCGTGAGATCCTCGTCGCCGACCCGAAGATCTCGAAAGTCCTCGGGGCGCGAGAGATTGATGCGGCACTGGACCCGGCGGCGTACCTCGGGCAGAGTGCCGCGATCGTCGATGCCGTCGTGAAGCGAGTCCGCTAGCTGCTGCCGCCCTCGGGTGGCTTCGGCCGCCGGTCTCGAAACGCTTTCTCTGATACAGACTCGGTCGAATGCGGTTCGAACGATGCCTCGGCTCCCGCCGGAGGATTTTCGACGGGGAGTCGAACCGCTGCGGCCGTGCCGGCGGCAGGGATCCCTCCTTCGAACAAGCCTTCCTGCCGGAACCACGCAACCGTGTCGTTGATCGATGCCGCGATCGGGCGATACGACATGCCGAGCTCCTCGACCGATTTCGTGTGATCCATCGACGCGCCGGCAAGCAGGAAGTCCGCCAACCATGCGGGGAGGCGCGGCGGGGTTCGGCGAACCCGGGCGAGCAATTCGCCGGAGCGGGACGCGAGCCAGATCGTCCGCTCGCCGATGTGGCGCGAAGGGACCGGCGTCCCGGATGCGTCGCTCGAGAGTCGAAGTAGGTCGCCCCACGTCATGTTCTCCCCGGAGATGATGTA
Source organism: Thermoplasmata archaeon (assembly GCA_035280105.1). Taxonomy (GTDB): domain Archaea; phylum Thermoplasmatota; class Thermoplasmata; order RBG-16-68-12; family RBG-16-68-12; genus RBG-16-68-12. The sequence goes on along the minus strand of DATEGJ010000193.1, from coordinate 2,488 downwards.
CCGCTCTCCGATCCGGCCGCGTTCGTACGCCGCGATGTGGGCCTGGACCACGTCGTCCACATCGACGACGGGAAGGACCGAGGACTCCGCGAACGTCCCGGGGAACTCGCCTTTGACGTAGGACAGCAGGAATCGCCCCGTGTTCCTCGTGTCGCCCGGCCCGATCACAATGCTCGGGATGAGGATGATTCCCGGGAGGCCTTTCTCCCGGACGGCCTTCGCAACGAGCCGTTCGGCCTCCGCCTTCGATGCCTCGTACTCGCCGAAGACTCGGCCCGGCGGGCTGTCCTCGCGCATGACCGACCCGGGCGTGACCCCGATCCCTGACATGCTGCTCGTGAAGACAACGCGCGGCACCGTGGCCCTCAACGCTTCGTCGACGACGTAAGCGGTCCCCTCGACGTTCACCCGAACGTACTCGTGGGGATCGCGGACCCATGAATCCACGAGGGCGGCGATATGGAACACTGCATCCGCGTCGTCCATCGTCCCGCGGAGCGACTCGGGCTGCGTGATGTCGCCGACGATTGGTTTCAGTCCGGTGTGCTTCGGGAGGCGCGCCCGTTCCGATTGCAGGACGAACGCCCGAACGGTCCAGCCGTCGTCGAGCAACCGGCGGACGAGACGTCGGCCGATGAACCCCGTGCCGCCTGTCACAAACGCGTCCGGGGCCATACGCGGACAACGGATGCATGAGATAAGAAATCTGCCCATTTCTGTCACGTCCCGCGAATCCTTAAGACTCGTCCGAGGCTTCCGAGCGGCGGATGCTGTTCGCGCAGGTCGTCGCGACGTACGACAAGATCGAGGCGACGACGAAGCGGCTCGAGATGACGGAGTTGCTCGTCTCCCTGTTGCGGGAGACGCCGAAGGACGACCTCGACAAAGTCCTGTACCTCACCCAAGGTCGCATCCATCCCGACTATGAGGGGATCGAGCTCGGCCTCGCGGAGAAGATGGTGATCCGCGTCCTCGCGCATGCGACGGGCCTCGACGAATCCCGCGTCGAACGGATGTGGAAGGAGAAAGGGGACCTCGGCCTCGTCGCGGAGGAGGCGATCGCCGCTCGGCGACAGAGGCCCCTGACCACGGCGCCGCTGACCGTCGCGAAGGTGTACGCGAACCTCGACGCGATCGCGCGCGAATCGGGCGAAGGGAGCCAGGATCGGAAAATCCGACTCCTGTCGGACCTCCTGAGCAACGCGACTCCTCGGGAGGCGAAGTACGTCGTGCGCATGGTCGTCGGGAAGATGCGCCTCGGAATCGCCGACCAGACGATCCTCGATGCGCTGGCCGCCACGTTCGCCACGAAGGCGGATCGCGATTGGGTCGAACGCGCATACAACGTTTCCTCGGACCTTGGCGAGGTCGCGCGGGTCCTCGCGACGAAGGGCCTCGCGGGCCTCGACTCGATCCATCTCAAGCTGTTCCGACCGATCCGTGCGATGCTCGCGGAACGCCTCGGGACCTTGGACGAGATTTTCAAACGACTCGGGAACGCCGCGCTCGAGTACAAGTACGACGGATTGCGCGTCCAGGCGCATGTTTCGCCGAAGCGGATCGAGCTCTTCTCCCGCCATCTCGAGAACATCACGGGGCAATTCCCGGAGATCGTCGAGGGGCTCCGCGACGCGATCCGCGGGACCGATGCAATCGTCGAAGGCGAGGCGGTCCCCGTCGACGCGAACACGGGGGAGTTCCTCCCGTTCCAGGAAGTTAGCCGTCGACGCGGACGGAAGACCGAGGTCGAGCGGATGGCGCAGGAATTTCCCGTGACCTTGTTCACCTTCGACTGCTTGTTGCGCGCCGACGACGATCTCACGCCGAAGACGTACACCGAGCGTCGCAAGACCCTTGAGTCGATCGTCCGTTCGAACGAGCGGATTCGGTTCTCGACGGTCCGCATCACCGATGAGGTGAAGGTGGCGGAGAAATTTTTCGACGAAGCGCTGCAGGCGGGATGCGAGGGCCTCATGGCGAAGGCGCTCGACTCGACCTACGACGCGGGAGCGCGCGGATTCCAATGGATCAAGTTCAAGAAAGAGTACAGCACGGAACTAAGCGACACGATCGACCTCGTCGTCGTCGGCGCACTCGTCGGACGCGGGAGACGCGCGGGAACGTATGGAGCGCTCCTGATGGCGGCTTACGACGACCAGGCGGACACGTTCCGCACCGTGTGCAAACTGGGGACCGGGTTCGACGACGCAACCCTCGCGGGTTTGCCGGAGCGGTTCAAGGCGGCGAAGCGAGATCGTCGGCCGGCTCGGGTCGATTCAAAATTGGAGGCGGATGTTTGGTTCAACCCGGAGGTCGTCTTGGAAGTCCGCGGCGCCGAGATCACTGTCAGCCCGATCCATACGGCCGCGTGGGGCACCATCCGGGAGGGAGCGGGTCTTGCCATCCGGTTCCCGCGCTTCACGGGCAAGTGGCGGGACGACAAAGGACCCGAGGACGCGACGACCGTCCGAGAGCTCCTCGAGATGTA
>DATEGJ010000192.1:0-5703 GCA_035280105.1 Thermoplasmata archaeon | reverse complement strand
CTGCTCGGCTGGGCGCGCAGCCGAATCCCGCTCAAGCGGCAAGGTTTCCAAGCGATCAAGAGGCTCGTGACCTTCCTCGCCTACGCGAAAGTCCTCGCCGACGGTCGCAATCCGAATTGGCCCGCCCTCGGCTACGCGGCTATTGAGCCTTTCGAGCGAACGGCGCACCGCCACCCTCCCGATCTGCGAATCGAACCATTGCGACCCGCCACCGAGCTCTCCATCGAGACCGATGCGTGCATCATTGGGAGCGGCGCAGGCGGTTCCGTCATCGCGGCCAAGCTCGCGGAAGCGGGCCACCGGGTCGTCGTGTTGGAGGCGGGCCCGTACCGAACCGCGGACGACTTCTCTCTCCGGGAGGCGGACACCTACGATACGATGTTCCAAGGCCGCGGCATCCTGACGACGAAGGACCTCGCCTTCAGCGTCCTTGCCGGACAGGCCGCGGGAGGCAGTGCGACGATCAACTGGATGACGTGCCTTCGGCCACCGCCGTGGGCTCGCGAGGAATGGGAATTGGACCACGGAATGGTCGGCGTCGCGTCGACGGCGTTCGACGCGCTCGTGGATGAGGTGTGCCAGCGGCTCCATGTGGGCACCGCAGAGAGCGTCGTGAACCCATCCAACGAAATCCTGCGACGCGGGAGCGAGGCCCTCGGGTATCGCCTCGGCGAGGACTTCGATGTGATCCCACGCAATGCGGCCGGATGCGACGCCCGCTGCGACTTTTGTTTCTTCGGGTGTGTCTACAACGCGAAGCAGTCCCCGATCCTGACGTATCTGCCGGACGCGTATCGAGCTGGGGCCACCTTCCTCTTTGATACGAGGGCGGATGCGATCCTTGTTGACGGAGGCGAGGCGCGTGGGGTCGATGCGGCGTATTGCCGCGACGGAAACGAGGTATCGGTCAGGATTCGTGCCAAGGCCGTCGTCGCCGCCGGCAGCGCGGTCCAGACGCCCGCCCTCTTGCTGCGCTCCGGCATCCGGTTCGCAGGGGTCGGCCGCGGCTTGCGCCTCGATCCGACGACCGCGGTACTGGGTCGATTTCCCGATCCGATCCGCATGTGGAGCGGTCCGATGCAGACGATCTACGTGCATCGCTTCCAGGAATCGGACGAGGGCCATCACGGGCCATGGCTCGAGAGCGCCCCCGGTCATCCGGGTTTGTCCGCGCTGGCGTTCCCGTGGTCCGGCGGGCGAAGTCACAAGGAGGGCATGCGACAGCTGGAGCGGGCCGCGTCCACGATCGTCCTCGTGCGCGATGTGGCGGAGGGCCGCGTGTCCGCGGATGCACGAGGAAGGCCGATCCTCACCTACACCCTGACGCTCCGCGATCGCCGCAACCTGACGCGCGGGCTGCAAGAAGCGGCGAGGATCCACCGTGCGGCCGGTGCGAGACAGATCGTCACGCTGCACGCGAAGGAATGTGCCGTCGGCAACGGCAGCGATCCGATTCAGGATGCCGAGTTTGACTCGTTCCTCGAGCGGATCCACCGACTTGGGATCCAGGAGAATGGCCTGGCGTTGTTCAGCGCGCACCCGATGGGATCAGCCCGCGGCGGATTGGATCCGAAGAGGTCGACTGCGAAACCGACCGGCGAATGCCACGAGGTGAGGAACCTGTGGATCGGAGACGGCGGTCTCCTTCCGACGGCGCCCGGGGTGAATCCGATGATCTCGATCATGGCCCTTGCCGCCCGGACCGCCGGGTTTATTCACGATCGACTCGCCCACGGTCGCTCGTAGCCGGAGGCCGGGCGTCGTCCCGCCGAGTGACGTCCGCGGACGGGATCATTTCCTCCTGGAGGCTGTCGACCTGGAGGGTCGCGTGGGTGATGCCGAACCGATCCCGCAACCGCTCCCGTACGGCGTCGACGATCTTCGCCGCCTGCTGAATCGACATATCGCCCCGAACGGACAGATGGCCCGTGAGCACATACAATCCCGAGGTCATCGTCCAGACGTGGAGGTCGTGCACGCCTCGGACGCCGGGGACCTCCAGGATCGCCCGCGCGATGTCCTTCGGTTGGAGATCGGCCGGCGACGCCTCCAGGATGATCCGAACGGAGTCCCGGAGGAGTCGAATTGCACTGACAACGATGAGGACAACGATGAACAGGGCGATGATGGAATCGAAGGCGACGAGGTTCGTGATGGCAATCAGAATCGCGCCCACCACGACGCCGACCGATCCGAGGGCGTCGGCGTAGGCATGGAGGAACGCGCCGCGAATGTTGATGTTCCGACGGGCCCAGTTCCGCAACAGCGCGACCATCGTCACGTTCGCCGCCAGACCGACCAATCCGACCGCGAACATCGTCCCCCCCGCCACGGCCTGCGGGTTCGCGAGACGCCCATACGCTTGTAGGATCAGGAACGAGGCGATCGCGGCAAGGAGGAGGGCGTTCACGAGGGCCGCGAGAACTTCGACGCGGTGGTATCCGAACGACATCCGCGGAGTATGAGGTCGCTCCGAGAGACGCAATGCCGCCAGACTGAGTCCGACCGCCACGGCATCCGTGCCGACGTGGCCTGCGTCGCTCAGGAGGGCGAGCGAGCCGCTCCACCAGCTGCCCAGCATCTCGACGACAGCCGCTCCGGCGGCGATGGCGAGGACAGCCGCCAGCCGGTGTTGGAGGTTCAGTCGCGGTGCGTGGGGATCCGCGGCCATCGAGACCACGAAGCCGCGCTACCGCCATGAACCTTGTCGGGGCCGCTCATTCCTCGAGGAGCCAAAACTCGTTCCCGTCCGGATCTTTGAAGACCGCGAAGGTTCCCCAATCCTCCTTCGTTGTCGGCGTCGTGAACTGGACGCCGAGCTTGCGCAGGGCCGCCTCCTCGCTCTTCGCGTCCTTCGTCACGAACGAGATCCCGGTGTTCCCGGGTTCGAGGTCGTAATACCCGGCGCACAAATGGATCGCGATGTTCTCCCGCTTCGGCGCGACGGTGATCCAGTGGCCCTGGTGATCGCGGATCTCGAACCCGAGCTTCTCCACATACCACTTCGCCGACCTGGTCGCGTCGGACACGACGAGCGCGATGGTGGAAAGGCGCATCATGGCCCCTGAGGATTCGACGCGCGGCGATAAACCCACCGGACCGCCGCAGAAAGCCCTACTTCGGCGCGATGCCCCGCTTCGTTGCCCTCGCGAACGTCTCCAGGAATCCTTGCGTGAGATCGCTCGCCGTGATGATGCCCTCGACGTCCTCGAGACGCGTCACGACGACCCACCGCGTCTTCTTATCGAGCATGACACGTGCGGCGGCCCGCAGCGTCGTGAGAGGACTGACCGTCGCGACCGGAGACGTCATCACGTCCTGCACGCGCACCTTGGCTGGATTCTTCTCCTTCGCGGTGACCTTCCAGAGGATGTCGCGATCGGTGATGAGACCGACCGGGCGGCCGTGTTCCACGACGACCAGGCCCCCGATTTTCTTCGCCGCCATCCGTTTCGCCGCCTCGAGAATCGTTCGGTCCGGGTCGATGACGACCACATCGCGCGTCATCACGTCCCGCACGAAGACCATCGCGGCCCCTCGACGCAGGCGAATCGCGCGCGTCCTCTTCAAGGCTTTTGAGCGTCGTTGCCAGGCGGATGATGGTTTACGCCTCGGCCATCGAACGGTCTTTCTCGATGGTCCACGGAAGGCGGGTGCCCAGGTTGCCCAACCGGAATCGCTGGCGGCACGCGGGGAATTCCGTGCATCCGAGGAACGACCATCCGGTCTTCGTTCGACGCCGGATGAGTCGGCCTTTGCCGCACGCCTCGCACGGTCCGTAGTCTTTCTCCAGGAACGTGGCGTCGCGCAACCATCGACCGAGCGAATCGACGTGGGCTCGGAGTTCCGCGAGGACCGCGTGCAATGCCACCTGCGACTCGGACACAACTTCGTCCAACGTCGCCGTGCCTTGCGCGATGGCCGTCATCCGTTCTTCCAGCCGTCGGGTCATGTCGGGACTTGTGACGTCGGATCCATAGATGGCGAGGGCGTTGACGAGGGCTCGGCCCGCCGCGGTTGTCCGGAGCGCCCGCCCGGTCACGTACTGGCGACGGAACAGCAGGTCGAGGATCTCGTGGCGTGTCGACTTCGTGCCGAGTTCCAATCGTTGCATCGTCAGCAGGAGAGATCCCGCATTGTGGAGCGGCGGCGGCGTCGTGGCTCCTTCGACCACCCGGATCTCGCGGACCGGGAGGAGACCGCCTTCCGCGAGCGGAGGGAGGTCGACCAGGGGTTCCGCGTCGGGGACGACCTTCCGCCATCCGGGGTCGATGATCCGACGGCCGATCGCGAGGAATTCGACGTTGGCGACCTGAAGGTGCGCTTCCGTCAGCTCGGTCACGCTCGGCGGGGACAACGTGGCGAGGAACCGCCGAGCGATGAGGCCGTACACCTGAGACCGAACGCCTTCGCGGCGCTTCGCGGGGGCGGCCGTCGGGTGAATCGGGGGATGGTCCGTGGTGCGAATTGGGCCGCGGCTCGGTCGAACAGGCGGATCTCGCAACAGCCGCTCCGCAGCTTCGCGATACGGCGATTCCCGGAGCCGCTCGAGGATCTCGCGCGGGTTCAGGGACGAAGGGTAGACGGTGTTGTCGGTGCGCGGGTAACTGATTTCCCCGCGAACGTAGAGCGATTGTGCCGCGGTCATCGCGCGGCCAATCGACATTCCTTCTCGAGAAGCCTGGGCGAGGAGGGTCGTCGTATTGAACGGCGGCGGTGGCGGTTCCCGGATCGTACGCCGTTCGATTCGGTCCACTCGGGCTTGCTCCTCCAAGCTTCCGAGTGCGACGACCGCGCGGGCGCCGCTCTCGTCCCAGAACGGCGGACCGGCAAGGGTCGCCTCGATTGGCGGGTCGCCCGCCACCAGGACGACGCTCCAGAACCGACGAGGCACGAAGTCCTCTCGTTCCTGCTCGCGGGCCGCGATCAGCTGGAGCGTCGGCGTTTGCACGCGACCGGCGGAGAGGAGCTGCCGATCGGAGCCGCACTCCACGGTCAGGAACCGCGTCAGCACGGCCCCCCACGCCAGGTCGATTCGTTGGCGGGCCGCGGCCGACTGGGCCAGATTCCAATCCGGTTCGACGGGCGATTCGAACGCCCGCCGGACTTCTCCCGTTGTCATGGCGCTGAAGCGCGCGCGGCGGGCTGGAAGCTCCGGTCGTCGTTGGCGCAACGTCTCCAACGCCTCGACGCCGATCAGCTCTCCTTCCCGGTCGTAGTCGGTCGCGAGGACGACCTCGTCGGTCGTGTCCGCGAGCCGGCGCAACGCATCGTGAAGCGCGGCGGGCGATTCGCGACGAATCGGCGCCGTGTCGATTAAGGTGTCGAGATTAACACGGGTCCAGTCACGATCGGAGTCGGGATAGTCGATTTCAACGACGTGTCCTCGGAGCGGGAATACGGTGACGTTCGCATCCTCGGAGGAGAACGTGAAGTAGCTGAAGCCGTCTTCCCGAACCTTATCAGCCATCCCTTCTGACAGGATTTGGGCCAATCGTCGGGCGGCGCTGAATTTTTCTGCGAGGATGAGCCGCCGCAACCCGAGGCTCCATTCTTCTTGCTGATACTTAATAATGTTGATGTGCCACCATAACTTTTCGCACACCTGCGATTTTGGTTGTCAGACGGCAGTCGAATTCCATTGACTTGACCTAGATGGATGGGTTTGTCTGACGATCGTTGTCCGACACACCAAATCCGTCA
>DATEGJ010000191.1:0-7002 GCA_035280105.1 Thermoplasmata archaeon | reverse complement strand
ATGCGCTCCGAGGGTTGTACCCCGCACGTTCGAGGAGTTCCGGTAGCACGACGAACGGCACGAGGACCGCGGCGAAAGCCGCAACGATGATGATCGCATTGACCAAAAGGTCCGCCATTCGTCCCTGCACTGGCGCAATACAGAATAAGGTTCGGCCTTGGGGCGGCACAGCTTTAATTCCGCGCGGCCCATCCTCTCGGCGGGAGCCGGAATCGTGAAGATCGCCATCATCGGAGCGGGGGAGATGGGGCACGGTATCGCCGAGCTGGCGGCCCTCCATGGCCACGAAGTCCGGATGCGGGACATCAAGCAGGAGTACCTCGACCGCGGCATGGAGCGGGTGCGGTGGTCGCTCGGCAAGCTCACCGAGAAAGGGCAGATCACCAAGGCCCAGTCGGACGACGCGCTCACGCGCATCAGCGCAACCCTCGACCTTCGCGACGCGTGCAAGGATGCGGACATCGCGATCGAGGCGGTCTTCGAAGATCCCGATCTGAAGAAAAAAGTCTTCCGGGAACTCGACGACGCCGCGCCTGCGAAGACGATCCTCGCCTCGAACACGTCGGCGCTACCGATCACGAACATGGCCGTCGCGACGAAGCGCCCGCAGAAGGTCGTCGGGATGCACTTCTTCAACCCACCCATGCTCATGCAACTCGTCGAGGTCATCCGCGCGGACACGACGAGCGACGCGACGCTGCAAGCCGCCGTCGAATTGGCGAAATCCCTGGGGAAGACCGTCGTCGTGGTCCGTAAGGACGTCCCGGGGTTCATCACGACACGCGTCCTCGGCCCCTACTTCGAGGAAGCCGTGCGGATTCACGATGAGGAAGGCGTGCCGATCGAGACGATCGATGCCGCCATGCGATTCCGAGCGGGCTTTCCAATGGGTCCATTCGAACTCGCTGACCAAGTGGGCGTCGACGTCCTGCAGCATCTGATCCAGAACGCGGGTCGACCGATGCCGAAATCGGTTCATGCCCTGATCGACGGAAAGAAGGTCGGGCGGAAGGTCGAGCAAGGCTTCTACAACTACAAGGAAGGCCGGCCGAGGCTCACACCGGAGATGGGCCAGACTTTCGATCCGATCCGGATCCTCGCGCCGATGATCAACGAGGCCGCAGAGCTCGTGGCGCTCGACGTCGCGAGTCCGGAGGAGATCGACGAGGCGATGCGCCTCGGGACGGCGTTCCCGAAGGGGCCGCTCGCGACCGCCGACGACCTAGGAATCGATTTCGTCCTCGCTGCGTTGAAGGGACGCAAGCCGGCAAAGATTCTCGAGGACATGGTCGCGCGCGGAGACCTCGGAGTGAAGTCGGGGACTGGATTCTACATGCACAAGGACGGAGGCGGTGCTATGACGTACGAGGCGTTGCTGGTCTCGAAGGACGCGACGACCCAGGTGGCGACGATCGCGATCAACCGCCCGGATCGGCTGAACACGATCAGCCCTCAGGTCTTTGACGAACTTGAGCGGGCCCTCGTCGACCTGGAGAAGGACAATGGCGTGCGGTGTCTCGTCGTCACAGGCGCAGGCGACCGGTCGTTCAGTGCGGGTGCCGACCTTACGACGTTTAGCGACATCTCCAAGGCGTTCAAGGTCTGGCAGTACTCGCGGCGCGGCGAGGAGGTGATGAATCGTCTCGCGAACTTCCCGAAGCCGACCCTCGCGGCGATCAACGGCCACTGCTTCGGCGGCGGGCTCGAGCTCGCCCTCGCGTGCGATTTTCGGATTGCGGCGAAGCGAGCGAAGCTCGGCTTAACCGAGGTGAACCTGGGCCTCGTGCCCGGCGCCGGCGGAACCCAACGGCTCGTGCGGATGCTCGGTCAGGCGAAGGCGAAGGAGCTCGTGCTCCTCGGTGCCCGCGTCAGTTCCGATGAGGCCGCTGCGATGGGCCTCGTGACGAAGACTGTGGAGAACGAGGCGTTTTCGTCGGAAGTCACCGCGCTCGCGCAGCGACTCGCGAAGCAGGCGCCGATCGCAATCCGTCTCGCCAAGGCGCTCCTTAACCGAGGAGGGGACACGCCGATCGATGCCGCCCTGGAGATGGAGGCGATGGCGTTCGGCCTCGTCGCCTCGACGGAAGACATCTTCGAAGGTATCCAGGCGTTCATGGAGAAGCGGGAGCCGAAGTTCAAGGGCGAGTGACTCGGCTCGTCGAATTGGCGGCTGGGCATCACACCGCAACGACGCCTTTCTTCGCAAAACTCTGAATCTGCCTCGCGGTGTATCCGAGCGAATGGAGGATTTCCTCCGTGTCTTGGCCTCTTGCCGGAACCCGCGACGGGTCATGGACCTCGCTCACCGTGTGCTTCGCCGGGTGCGCGATAACCTGCATCTTCCAGAGGCCGGAGACGTCTACGACGGGAAGCAAACCTCTCGCTTTGACGTGTGGATCGCGGACGACTTCGGAGACCCGCTTCACGCCCGCGATCGGCAGTTTCTCGGTGGCCAGGAGTATGTCCCACTCCGCGAGCGTGCGCGTGCGGAATTTCTCCGCGAGGGTTTGCGCCACCGCGGCCCGTTGCGCGCCGTCCGTGAATTGTTTGTCAGCAAGCTCCGGTGCGCCGATGAGATCGCACATCCGGACCCAGAACTTCGGCTCGACGGCCGCCACCGAAAGCCAGCGCCCGTCTTTCGTCTCGTAGAGGCTGTAGAAGGGGAAGTTACCGGTGAGCAACGTCTCCCCCGCCACCGGTTCCTCGCCACTCGCGAGGAATCGCGCCAGGCCGAGGATCATCAATGTGATCGCGGTGTCGTGGATTGAGACATCGATGAGCTCGCCTCGTCCTGTGCGGTCGCGCGTCCGGAGGCCGGCGAGGATTGCCAACGCCGCGTTGAAGCCGCTCGCGAGGTCGGCGACGGGGACGCCTGGAATGGCGGGAGCCTTGTCCGCCCGGCCCGTCGTCACCGAGAGGATTCCGGCGAGGGCCTGGAAATTGATGTCGTGCCCCGGCATGTCCTTGTACGGCCCCGTCTGACCGTATCCGGAGAAGGAGCAGTACACGAGCTTCGGGTTCATCATTGCGAGATCGTCGTAGGCGACGCGCAGCCGGGCCATGACGCCAGGTCGGAACTGCTCCACGACGACGTCGGCGCGGCGCGCGAGCTTGTGGACGATCTCTTGCCCATCCGGCGTCTTCAGGTCGACCGCGAGGGACCGCTTCCCGCGGTTCACCATGAGGAACGGATACGAGACCTCGTGGACGATCGGTGGCACGGATCGCATGTAGTCGCCGAGGTTCGGATCCTCGATCTTGATGACGTCCGCACCGAGGTTGCAGAGCAGTTGCGTGCAGAACGGACCCGGGAGGAGGCGCGTGAAGTCGAGGACGGTGATGCCATCGAGTGCGGCTGGCACGGCGCGTGGAACCGAGCGTCGCAGTATCAAGTTTCGTGCCCTCTGGCGAACCTTCTTATCCGACCCGTTCCTTGTTGTCATCAGGTAAGGGCCATGCCCGATGCCGTGATCGTTGAGGCGCTGCGCACGCCGATCGGAAAGCGCGGCGGCTCCCTGAAAGACTGGCGGCCGGACGACCTCGCGGCGTTCGTTTTGCGTGCGCTCGTCGACCGCGCGGGGATCGAGCCGAAGCTGGTCGAAGATGTCGTCATGGGATGCGTCACGCAGATCGACGAGCAAGGGATGAACATCGGACGACTCGCGCCGCTCATCGCCGGGTTCCCGGAGACGGTGCCCGGGACCAGCGTCAATCGGATGTGCGCTTCCGGCCTCCAAGCGTTCAACTTTGCCTCGATGGAAGTCATGACGGGCCAGGCGGACATCGTGATCGGTGCCGGCGTCGAGTCAATGTCCCGTGTGCCGATCTCCTCCGATGCGGGCGCACTGAGTCCTAAGCTCCTCGAGAAATACGAGATCGTGCCGCAAGGAATTTCGGCGGACCTTGTCGCGGACAAGTACAATGTGACACGGCAACAGATGGATGAGTTCTCTCTGTGGTCGCACCGGAAGGCGATTCGCGCGATCGACGAGGGACGCTTCCGGCGGGAGATCATCCCGGTCCCCGTCCTCGATGATGCGGGGAACAAGCGCATGTTCGACACGGACGAGCACCCTCGGAGGAACACGTCGCTCGAGAAACTCGCGTCGCTGCCTCCCGCGTTCAAGCCGGATGGCCGGATCACCGCTGGGAATTCGAGCGGCATCAACGATGGCGCGTGCTCGATTCTCGTAATGAGTCCCGAAGCCGCGAACGCCCACAAGCTCGAGCCGCGAGCCCGGATCGTGTCGACCGGCGTGGCGGGGACGAATCCCACGATCATGCTCGATGGCACGATTCCCGCGATCCGCAAGGCGCTCGCGCGTGTCGACCTCAAACCGGACGACATCGACATCTGGGAGGTCAACGAGGCGTTTGCATCCGTCCCAATTGCGACGAGGGAGACGATCGGATTCGATGACGCGACACTGAACGTCAACGGCGGAGCGATCGGCCTTGGCCACCCGCTCGGGATGAGCGGCGCGCGGCTGATCACGACGATGCTGCACGAAATGGAACGTCAGGACCTTCGCCGCGGGCTCGCAACCCTGTGCATCGGATTCGGGATGGGCGTCGCGACGATCATCGAGCGGCCCGCCTAATTCGGCAAACGAAATTTCGTCCAAGGCATCATATAGGCGCCACCGAGTTGGGGGCCCAACCCACAGGTCTGCGGCCTGAGTCTCGCTCCGAGGTACGGTCGTCACGCAAAGACGACTTGGGACACGTCTCGCCGCGGATGTTCGGTAAGGTGATATCGCTTGACGAAACAGCCGTTCCATGGCACGACACTTCGTGGGCTCAGCGCGGTCGTGCGGTCCGAGTTTCCGGAGGGCCGCTTCGGGCGCATGTTCCGAAACCTGCCGCCGTTCCTTCCGTCGGATGGGCTCCTTCGCGATCTCGCTCGACAGATGGTCGAACCGGAGCCGCAACCCGGCGTCGAGGATACCGCCGGAGACAACCCAGACATCTCGGCGGGCTTCACGTACGTCGGGCAATTCGTGGATCACGACCTGACGTTCGACCCGACGTCGAAGCTGCAACGGGACAACGACCCCGATGCGTTGCGCGATTTCCGCACGCCCCGCTTCGACCTCGATTCCGTGTATGGGTCGGGACCCGATGACCAACCGTTTCTCTACGACCCCGACGGAATCCATCTTTTCATCGGTCGAAATGCCGCGGGGGAGGATGACCTGCCGCGGAATGCGCTTGGCCGCGCCCTCCTCGGCGACTCGCGGAACGATGAGAACCTCATCGTCTCGCAGCTGACCCTCGCCTTCTTGAAGTATCATAACCGGGTCGCGGACGCGCTCAAGGATGTGTCGGAGGAAAACCGCTTCGATGTGACACGTCGGGTCGTCCGCTGGCATTACCAGTGGGCCGTCATCCACGATTTCTTGACGCGACTCGTCGGCAACGACGTGGTCCAAGACATCCTGCGCCCTGAGACGTTCAAGATCCCGACGGATCGAGAGCCGAAGGTCGGGAGGCGGGTGCGAGTTGCCCTGAACTTCTTCCGATGGAAGAACCGCCCGTTCATGCCGGTCGAATTCTCCGTCGGCGCGTATCGCTTCGGGCACAGCATGGTCCGCGGCGAGTACGAGCTGAACGACGCGATCGCCGACATCCCGATCTTCGCGAAGCCGCCGGAGCCCGATCTCCGCGGGTTCCGCGAGCGGCCCGCGGGTCACGTCATCCAATGGGCGCGGTTCTTCAAGTTCCCCGGTGCCACGTTGCCGGTGCAAAATTCCCGCCGGATCGACACAAAACTCGCGTTCGGCCTGAACATCTTGCCCGAGAACGTCGCGAAAGGGATCTCGTCCCTCGCAGAGCGCGACCTGAAGCGCGGCAAAGCCCTCGGGCTGCCGTCCGGTCAAGCGATCGCCCACGCGATGGGGATTCCGGAAAGTCAGATCCTATCACAGAGCGACTTGAAGCCGCTCCCGAAGGAGCTCCTCGAAGCCTTTGGAGACCACACGCCGCTCTTCTTCTACGTTCTCAAGGAGGCGGAACTCCTCAGTCGAGCGCGCAAACTCGGACCGGTCGGCGGTCGCATTGTCGCGGAGGTGTTCATCGGCCTCCTTCGCGGCGATCCGTCGTCGTACCTGAGCGTGGCGCCAACGTGGCAGCCGAAAGGCGGTCAATTCGGCGCCTCGAAGGACGGCGAATTCACGTTCGCCGATTTGCTGCGTTTCGCGCAGGTGACGATCGCCTAATCGGCCGTCCCCGATGCGCCTACAACGCTTTGCCGCACTTTCGGCAGAACATCGCGTCCTCGGCCTCGAGGTTCCCGCAGTTCCGGCATTTGACTTTCACGACCTCTTTCGCTGGTGCGGCCGCGGCGGTCGCGGCGGGCTGCGCCGCCATGGTTCGGCTGGCGGACATCGCGTGCTGCATGTACGAATCGAGCATCTCCGGCGGCATCGACGCGCCGCCCATTCCGCCCGGCATCGACGCGCCCATCATCGAGCTCATCAGGGACATCCGGAGCATGTTCGCTCCGAGGCCGATCAACGAGACGCCGAACCCCCACACGGCGAACGGGACGTACCAGACGCCAGCCGCCATTCCGGTGACGGTATCGTTCGATTGCGGCGGGCTGATGTAGTTGCCGAGCGAGTCGGCGATCAAGGATGAGTACCGGAAGACGAGCAGCCCGGCCCCGATCAGAAGCAACCCGATGAGGACGTTGACCCCCCGGCGACGACCTTTGCGGCGTTGCTTCGGAGGTGTTGATGGATTCAGCATGCGATTCCCCCTTGATTCTGATCGCGGATGGTCCGACAACTGTTTAAGGTTTTCAGGGAACGAGGTGCTCCAGGACGAACGAGCTACGGTTTCGGAGGCGACGCAGGCGCTTTCCCGAAGTCGAAACAATCGGACATGTCATCTGCCCGTGCGTCACGTTGACTCAAGGGCGCGAGACGAAACGCGGTCTCACAGAACTTCACGAGACTCACATGCGAGTGAAGGCTCTTTGAGATGTAGCCGTTTTTCGCG
>DATEGJ010000190.1:0-4419 GCA_035280105.1 Thermoplasmata archaeon | reverse complement strand
GGAATATGAATCGGAGGATCGCGCCACCCGGCGCGAGACCCGACCATCCGACGGCGTGGGCCGCCGACCCTTCGGCCATCGGATCACTTCAGGCGAATCGTCTCAAGGTTCATCGGCGCCCGCGTCTCGAGGCCGAACTTCTTGTACAGCCCGGAGGCGAGGTCGGAGCACTTGTATTCCTCTCCGTGGTTCACGATCACGCGCTCCGGTCGCGGTTCCATCGTCCCGACGTAGTTCAGGAGTTGGAGCCGGTCCGAGTGTCCTGAAAACCCGTCGATCGTCTCGAGGTCCAACTTGATCGGGAGGGTGAGCGGCTGGCCTCGGTCCGTTAATGTGATCTCGCGCGCCTCCCGTTGGATGCGGCGACCGAGAGATCCTTCCGACTGGAAGCCGACGAACAGGAGCGCGTGAAGCGGGTTGTCCGCCCACGCCTTGAAGTATTCCAGGACCGGGCCGCCGGACATCATGCCGGACGTCGCGAGGACGATGCACGGCTCGACATCGTCGCAGATGTTCGCCCGCATGTCCGCCGTTTCGACGCGCTTGAACATCGGGGACAGGAATGGATTCTCACCCGTCTGGAAGATCTGCGTCCGGAGCTGGCTGTTGAGGTACTCCGGATACGCGGTGTGGATCGCCGTCGCCTCCCAGATCATGCCGTCGAGGTAGATCGGGACCTCCGGGATCTGGTGGCTCCGCATCGCGTCCTCGAGGACGAGCATGACCTCCTGCGAGCGGCCGACCGCGAAGACCGGCACGAGGATCTTGCCGCCGCGGGTCAGGACGCGCTTCACCACTTCCTTGAGTTGCTGGGCGGCCTCGTGTCGCGACGGCTGCACGTCGTGGTACCCGCCATACGTCGACTCGAGGACAAGCGTCTCCAAGCGGGGGAACTTGTTGACCGCCGGGTTGAAAAGCCAGGTCTTCTCGAACTTGATGTCGCCCGACATCGCGATGTTGTACAGGCCGTCTCCGATGTGGAAGTGAGCGACGGCCGATCCCAAGATATGGCCGGCATTCTGAAACGTCAGCCGTACGTCGGGCGCGATATCGGTCGTCTCGCCATACTTCAACGGGATCGTGTTCGCGACCGCCTTCCGGATGTTGCTCGAGTCGTATGCCGACTTGCGGGCCTCGCCCATCGCGACCTTGATGAAGTCGAGCTGCAGGAGGGACATCAGGTCCCGCGTCGGAGGCGTCGTGTAGATCGGCCCGTCGTAGCCGTACTTGTACAGGGCCGGAACGAGGCCGGAGTGGTCCAAGTGCGCGTGGGTGATGACGACCGCATCGATCGAGGTGAGAGGAGTCACCTCGGGCGCGTTGAGGTATGGCGAGCCGTTGTCCTCCGAGATCAGGACGCCGCAGTCGATCAAGACGCGAGACTCGCGCGTGCTGATCAGCGCCGCGGACCGCCCGACCTGGCGGAAGCCGCCAAGGGCCGTGATCCGGACGTAATTCTCCCCTACGGGGATCTCACGTGCCAGGCGACGACCGACTTGCTTCAGGAACACCTGCCGCTCGTCATTGATCGTGCGCAGGTATTGTCGAATCTCTTCGACCGTCTTCGATGGGATCGGCGGCGTTCGCACCACCTTGGGCGCCCACCCGATCCGCTTCTTGATCTCGTTGAGGATGGAACCGTGGCGGCCGATGACCATCCCAGGGGAGAGGGCCTCGATCGTGACCTCGCCCGTCTCTGTTTCGAAGTAGATCCCGGTGATCTTCGCTTCGGCCGGGATGACCTCGCGGATGATCTTCTCCGCCTCTTCCTGCGTGGCGAGGAGCGACGGATCCGGCCGGACGACGATGCGGCGCCGCAGCTGCTGAGCGATTTGGCGGACCAGGTCGTTCGACTCGGCGAAGACCTCCATGTTCTTCGTGTAGATGACGATGGTCGGGCCTTCGAAGTCGATCTGTGTGATTTCTACGTGGTCAGGGACCACTTTCTTCACGACGCTTCTCGCGTCGCTCAGAATGTCTTCGATGGTCATCGAATATGCCTGTTACCCAAAGTCGCTCGCGGACTTCAGGTCAGTTTCATTGCTGCCTTGCGCTTCTCGACTTCTTTGTCGTCGAGGGTCTTGTAGCCGTCTTTCGTGATGATGGCGACGTCGATGCCTTCGCCGGACACCGCATCGCGCTTCATCGCCGCCGTGACGGCGCGGATCGCGAGGTTCGCGCCTTCTTCCGTCGACATATCGTCCTTGAAGTGGTCCTCGAGGACGCCGTAGACATAGGGGCTGCCGGACCCGCTCGAGACGAACTTGTCGGGCAAGGATCCGCCCGCTGCGTCGAGCGAGAACACATGGCCGCCGAGCCGGTCCCAGCCGCCGATCACCAGTTGCACCCAGTACGGGTAGAAGCGACTGCCGCTGAGGATGTTCGCGGTCAAGGTCGCGCACGCCTCGACGGGCATCGAGATGCCTCGCTTCAGCTTGTAGAGCTCGACCTCCGCCGTGATGTAGCGGGCGAGGGTCTGCAAATCGCCGACAAGGCCGGCGGTCGTGAGCCCAAGGTTCTCGTCGAGGCGGTAGACCTTCTTCGTTCGCTTGTGCGCGATCAACGTGCCCGCCGTCGCACGGCGGTCCGCCGCGAGCACAACCCCATCCTTGCAGACGAGACCCAGTGTCGTCGTGCCGGTCTCGACTTCCTTGGAAACAGCTGACATCGGAACACTCCCGTTCAAAAGGGTGTCAAAAGATGACGACCGAAGCATACGGCCGGCACTATTTAAGAATTGTCCTTTGTATCTCGGAACGGCGATTAAAACCGGGCCGTGCGCTGGCGGTGCCATCTCAGAGCTGGACGACCAGCTCATGATCTGACGTGTCGATCGGGAGGTTCGCTTCGAAGTAGCGGCGAAGTTGCCCAGTCGAGTCGACGAACGTGAGAACTTCGCGGACCAACCCGAGGTCCTGCAGACGACGAACTTTCTGCCACACGAGCGCCACCGGAAGGCCATGGATCCGGCTCACCTCAGCCGGAGTCTTGGGACTTGCGACGAGCGCGAGGAGAATTCGCTTCGTGTCGGGATCGAGCTGCGCCTGCATGGAATGTAGAAAGGGTTCCAAGACAGGGCTTTGAGTCTTCCGGCGCGTCTATCGACGATGATAGCCAAGCCGCCGTCTGGCGACGGCCACCGTCCGCTTACCGCGGAAAACGTCACATCCTGAAGTACAGCGCCCAGACCGCCACGATGACGACGATTACGACCACGAGGGCGATCCCGACGTACATCCACATCTTCTTCTTGTTGGACTTGCCGCCGCTCAAACCCAACCCGCCAACATCATAGGACATGTCGGACCTCAGCGGGCCAACTTCCGGACTCGTATTAAGGATTTCGTCATCGGGCGGCCGACGGTGTGAGGTCCGCAAGGAGTGGACTGACTTTCGCCGCCGGTTGGAACGAGACGGCATAGGCAATTTTTTCTTTGGGGAGGGCGACACTTGCCGCGCTCACATACACCGTGATTCCATCCCCTTCGGGCTCGGTGCGCAACACCTCGTCTCGCGGAATCGAGATCATCTCACGACCTTCCTGGTCCTCGAAAAAGAACTTGACAGCGCTGGGCATCGCGCGCAATTTAACAAGAAAGTAGCCCGGGTCTTCGGGATCCCGCGTCGTCGGTGAGGCCAAGAACAGAAGGCCGGCGTCGTGGCGAGACAGATGGCCTTCGACGGCGCGCAGCAACGGGATCCTTTTTCCGTCGTGGTCCATCGAGACTTCCGCGACCGCATCGGTTTCTCTGAGGATTGCGTACGTTGCGGCGCCGGGACCCGCGACCTGCGAGAACGCAGCGCGCGCGGGCTTTCCCCCGGTCCCTGCCTCAATCCGGACCCGCATCCGGAGCGTCGCGAAATTCAAGTCGTAAATTCGGTCGTCCTTGTCGACGTATCCGAGGATCATCCCGCGCCTCAGACGCCGAAGCCTTTGCGGAACTGTTCCGCGATTTCCCCGAGTTCGACTTGTGAAAAGCTCTCGAAGTCGGAGACCGCGCCGTATTCAGCGAGGTGTTCCTCACGGTAGATGTTCGGAATGACCGATGCTACCGTCTCTTCGGAGAGGATGAACTTCAACGCGGCCTGGGACAGACTCATCCCCTTGCCGTCGTAGATCCAGCGAAGGTTCGCCGCCTGCTTTCGCGCCCGATCCACCCACGTGGCATCCTTCACATGGAGATCCCCGTCGGCAGGGAACCGGACCGCTTCGACATCGGATTCGAGGACGCCTCCCGCATGGGGCGCGCGGATCACCATACCCTGCGCGATTTCGAGGGCGACCGGGAAGAACTTGCGGCCTGGTTCCTCCTCGAGAAGGTTGTAGTAGGTCTGTATCGACCCGAGGTCGTACTTCCGCATCGCGCCTCTCCCCTCTTCCAAGCCTCCCGGTCCCGGACCGAGCGCGATTCCGTAGTA
>DATEGJ010000189.1:0-4337 GCA_035280105.1 Thermoplasmata archaeon | reverse complement strand
CTGGGAGTTCGATCGGGTCGAGGGAATCCTGCGGAGTCTGGCATTCGAAGGACTCGCCGACGCGGCGTTCCGTCCCCTCCTAATCGCGGCGAGCGCGGATCCAGGATTCCTCGGACACACCCTCAGCCAGGCGCACGCGGCGCGAATCGCGACTCGGTATCTGACGCCTTCCGAGAACGCATGGCTCTTGTGGAAATTATACCGCACCCTCACGACGCGGTTCGGATACCCCGAGTTCCTTCGACTCGGTGCCACCTCGATGGCAGAGCCAGAGGGAATCTTGGCCGCTCTCGAGTCGAGCTTGCGGTACAAGTCCCCGCCGGCCGAGGAGACCGTGCGCCGTGCAATGGAGGCCGGCGTGCCGTTGGACGCGCTCCTCGCCGCGGTCGTCGACTTCTACGGCAACTGGACCGTCGGGGAGAAGGAACACACGATTAGCTACCTGAACGCGGTCCTCCAGACGGCGAAACATCTCGGGAAGGATGAAGCGCTTCTGCCCCTCGCGATCGGACTCAGCAAACTTCCGTTCTGAGCGCGTCACGTCGTCTCTGACAACGTCAGCCTTGCCTTCGCGCCCCCGTCAGCGGGCTTCTGTTGCTCGCGCGCTCTTCGGGCCGGTGAGTCTCGGTCGGACCATTTCGAAGACGTCTTGGGTCCGACAGTAACGGGGGCCTCCCAAGCGACCGATTGCCCGGAGCTTGTGGATGTCCACGAGGCCGTCGGTCATGATCGCGTCATCGATGTGAAGCCGAACCGCTTCGCCGAAGAACACGGTGTTGTCGGCAATGCGCAGCGTTCGGATCAGGCGGCACTCGAAGTTGACCGGCGACTCCGCGATGCGCGGGACCCGCACGACGTCGGACGGGGCCCGCGTGAGGCCGGCCTCGTCGAATTCGCTGATGGTCTCCGTATAGTCCGCCGACGCCTGATTCATCTTCTCCGCGATTGCCTCCGTGACGATGTTGACAACGAACTCGCGAGTGTCGAGGATGTTGCGCGCCGTATCCTTCGGACGGCCGTCCCGTTCTCCGACGGAGACCGCTAGGACCATCGGAACGCTTGAGACACCCATGCTATACGAAAACGGGGCGCAATTATCGATCCCGTTCCGGCTTCGGCTCGAGACGAACGCAATCGGTCGCGGCACGAACGCGGAAATCATGAGTCGGTACGCATCTCGTTCCGGGATCGAGGTCGGATCGACGATCATCGGGAGCCCCGAGCCCGGCAGGTCGTCGTGGGCAAGATACCTATGGTCCCGTGCGGCCCATATGGTTTAAGTCCGGCGACGCGTAGCGACAGATGGGATCACCGTGGCGGCGGAATACGTGATGCTCTTCGATCGAGACTGCGGCATCTGCAGCGCCGTCGGCCGATGGGTTCGCGCACTCGATGTCCGTCGCCACATCCGGCTGGAGCCGATCCAGTCGGGTCGCGAATGGTTGGCGGAGATCCCGGAGGAACGACGCCTCGACGCGTTCTATGTGGTCACACCGGCGGGCCACGTGAGCATGGGCGGGGACGCCGTGCCGACGCTCATCGAAGCGTTCCCGATCGGCGCGGGGTTCGCTCACGTCCTGCGTGGATCGGCATCGCTGATGTCGGTTGTCCACGCCGCGTATGGGTTCCTCACTCGGTTCCGCGACCGCCTCGTTTGCCGCCTGGACCCTTCTTCGACGTCGGCGCGCTCGGGCCTTTGACGAGGGAGCGCAAGGTTTTCAGGTTCTGCCGGTAGCCTTCGTATTCGCCGGGGAACTCGAGGCAGCCCGGAATCTCGCGGAAGCGTTCGTCGTTGACGAGGAACCCGAACGCTGGCTTGCCGAGCTTCCCCTTTCCGATGTCCTCGTGGCGGTCCCAGCGCGAACCGAGGTCGCCCCTCGAGTCGTTCAAATGAAACGCGCGGATCCGCCGCAGCCCGACGGTTTGATCGACGTTGTCCATGAGGCGATCATAGCCGTCCCGTGCCCGGAAGTCGTAGCCCGCGGCGAAGGTGTGGCAGGTGTCGATGCATACGCCGACGCGCTCCGAGTGGGCCGACGCTTTGATGACGTCCGCAAGCTGCTCGAACTTGTGGCCGATCACGTTTCCCTGACCCGCCATGTTCTCCAGGTCCGCGAAGACGTCGGGCGCCTCGGCGTGCTCGATCGCCCAGTCGATGCTCGACGCGGTGGTCCGGATCGCGTACTCATCCCCCTTGCCGCCATGGGACCCCGGGTGAAAAATCACGTCGTGGACGCCGAGGGCCTGCGCTCGCTCGAGTTCCTCGACGAACGCCACGCGGCTGTAATTGATTGTATTCTCATCCGGCGCGCCGAGGTTGATCAGGTAGTTTGCATGGATGATCGCGCGGGCGATCTCGTGCTTGACGAGGTTCTCCCGGAATCCCTGGGTCTCTTCCGGCGTCAGCGGTTTGGTCTTCCGGAGCATTCGGGGGCTTCGGGAGAAGATTTGGATCGCCTCCGCGCCGACGTCCTTGCCGCGCTCGGGAGCCAGGGCAATGTTCTCCGCAATCGAGACGTGCGCACCGAGATACATTCTCGTTCCGACGGGGAATTCGGGGCAGGCGGATGAGCTTAGCGATTCCGACATTCGTTCAATCTTTGACCCCCAAGACCGTCCATTGCGTGTGATCGAACCGAATCCGACCTCTCTCATATCTCACGAAAAGACCGGACTCGTCGTGGTCCGTCCAGCCGCGGAAGAGCCGGAGAAGTTCCGCTCGGACCGACGGTTCGGGCGATGTGACGTCTAAGAACTCTTCCGCGTCCCGCGCGTACCGATGGGCTCGCACCTCGGCGACCCGAAGACGCGCCCGATGGAATAGGTCGATCAACTCGGAGGCGGGGACCATCCGACCATGACTGGGGTCGCGCAACCGTTCCATCCGATTGTGATTCCCCGCCTCCTGACGGTTTTCCGAGGAAATCGAATCGTTGATGACCACGCGTCCGCCGACCCGCGTGACGCGAGCCATCTCCCGCACCATCGCCTCGGGTTCGAGCGCGTGGTGCAAAACGGATCGACAGTAGACAAGATCGAAGCGATGGTCGGAAAACGGGAGCCGTTCAACGGCCGCGCGGACGACTCGGGCGTGCGCCGCACGGCTCGCTGCGGCCCGGAGCATCTTCGGACTCACGTCCACACCGACCGCCAATGCGGCCGCGGTCGCCTCCGCGAGCACGAATCCCGGGCCGCATCCAACCTCCAGGATGCGTTCGCCGCGCGTGAGCCGCGCGAAGGCGAGCAATTCGCGGGCCCGCTCGGCGTCGGCGAACCATTTGAGTCGTGGCATCACCTCGCTCTGTTTGTCGAATTGTTGGACCACGTCTCCGAGACGCGACCGGCGCGCCATCAAGCGCTCCAAGGACGCGAAGCGGAAAACCGTTTTGCTCGCATTCATTCGGCGGTGTACGGTCCCGCGATCCGCCGCGCCTTCACGATCAGGTAGGAGAGGGTCAGGTGCTTCTCGCCGCGGGCGAACGAATCGGACAGTTCTTCCCACCGACCGTCCTCGACCCATCGGCGGACCGTGGAGTCCCGCAAGAACAACTCGACCTCGCGGAGGGTGTCGAACTCGGCGACCGTCGTGTCGACGCCGGCGAACTCGACGGCAAATCGATTCTCTTCCAGGAGGTCCTCCATCGTATCCTCGTAGAAGGCCCACCGAGAACCGCGGCGCGTCTCCCTCCAATGGTCGCCGTGATGCGCGCAGAAGACGAACTTCCCACCGGGCGGCAGGGCGCGGGCGGCGTGCCAGACGATTTCCGGCGAGACGCACAGGTTGCTGATCACCCCATCGAACGGCGCGGTCGAGAACTCGTGGTACGGCGTCTTCTCTGCGTCGCCCCACACGAATTCCACGTTGCGGATATCGCGGATCCCCGCGTACGCGCGGGCGTGCATCAGCTTCGAGCGATCGAGATCGACGCCGATCACGTGGGCCCCAAGGGATGCCGCGGCGAAGGCGAAGCGCCCCTCCCCGGTCCCGAGGTCGAGGATTCGCTTCCCTCGCAGGTCCTCGTGGCGGAGTTGGTCGAGGAGCATCGGTCGAAGTGCGTCGGCATCCTTCGCGGCCTCCCGCCACGGAGTGGTGCGGCTCACCCGGACGACGTCGGACAAGGCGGCCCCGTCCGACTGCAAGGGAGGAACGAGATAAGATTCCACCGGTGAAGTGCGGCAAAAGACACACGCTTATAGGTCTTGGGCCGATGGTGGTCCGAGACGATGGACGTTCAGGAGTACGGACTCCTCATCGGAGGGAAGACGCTCCCCTCGTCCACGAAGGCGACGGCAGAGCTCCTCGATCCCGCGACGAACCGACCGCTCGCCCGGGTCGC
>DATEGJ010000188.1:0-5721 GCA_035280105.1 Thermoplasmata archaeon | reverse complement strand
ATCTCGATCTTTGCCGCCGGTTCCGTCGGCGCGAAGAACAGCACGGTCCCGCCCCGATCAACCGACACGAGTCCCTGCGCGATTGCGGGTGGGGCACCCGTGCACGTGATGACGTAGTCGGCAAGTCGGCCGCCGTTTGCCTCGCGGACCGTGGCCGGGACATCTTTGAGGCCGTCAATCACGAGATCGGCTCCGGCCTTCGCCGCAGCGGCCTTGCGGTATTCCGTTATGTCAGTTGCGATAACCTTCGCGGCCCCCGCAGATTTCGCGAGCTGAGTGTGCAACAGGCCGGCGACTCCGCTGCCGACGACCAGGACAGTCGCTCCGCCCCGAATCCCCGCCAGCCGCTGACCTCGGATGACACACGCGAGGGGTTCCACGAAAACGCCCTCTTCATCGGAGACTTCCGCGGGCAACGGGAAGACCCCGTGTTTCACGTTGATCGCGGGGACCCGGACGAATTCCGCGAACCCACCGGGATCGAAGTTCGTCGTCCGCAGGGTGTCGCAGACGGTCTCGTGTCCCGCCAGGCAGTAACGACAGGTGCCGCATGGGACGTGGTGGGACACGAAGACCCGATCCCCTTTCTTGATCCGGTCAACGCCCGCACCCACCTCGACGACCTCGGCCGCGATCTCGTGGCCGAGCACGAGCGGGGCCTTCGGCTTCCGGTACCATTCCATGACGTCGGAGCCGCAGATGCCGCTCGTCCGGACCTTGACGAGGATCTCGCCTGACCCGATCATTGGCTTCGGCAGGTCGACGATCCGCACGTCGTCGTTCGCGTAGTACATCGCGGCGCGCATGGTGCGACGCCTACTTCTTCGGCTTCGCGCCCTTGACGATCTCGAGCGCTTCCTTCGGGGTTGCGCGATCATGGACGATCGCGCGGATCCCGCGGATCATGCCGACGGGGTTCGATGATTGCCAGATGTTGCGCCCCATGTCGACGCCGCGCGCACCTTCTTGGATCGCGTCGTGCGCGAGCTCGAGCGCATCGAGCTCCGTCTCGAGCTTCGGGCCGCCGGCGACGACGAGCGGCACGGGACACGACTCGACGACCTTCGAGAAGTCTTCGCAGTAATACGTCTTGACGAAGTGCGCGCCGAATTCGGCGGCGATGCGGCAGGCAAGGCCAAGGTACCGGGCGTCCCGTTTTTCGAGCTCTTTTCCGACGGCGGTGACGGCAAGGACGGGGATTCCCGCCTCCTCGCCCTCGTCGACGAGCTTCCCGAGGTTCACGAGGGAGTCGTGCTCATGCGGTGCGCCGACGAAAATCGACAGGGCCACTGCCGATGCGTTGAGTCGCATCGCCTCCTTCATCGACGTGGTGATCTTCTCGTTCGACAAGTCCTCGTTCAGTACGCTGGCCCCACCGCTCACTCGCAAGACGATGGGGACGTTCGAGCCCGCATCGATCGACGTGCGCACCACGCCGCGAGTCACCATGATGGCATCTGCGTAGGGCAAGAGCGGTTCGAGCGTTTTCCGCGGGATCTCGAGTTTCGACGTCGGCCCCAGAAAGTACCCGTGGTCTGCGGCGAGCATGACCGTGTGCCCGTCCGCCGGGCGAATAATGCGAGACAAGCGGTTCTGGAGTCCCCAGTGCATCGTCGGACCTCGTGGTGGTGCGGTGGGAAGACGACTCCGTTGACGTCTTCGGCGACCGATGGGACCGACCGTATTTATGGTTTCGCGGGAGACCAAAACTCTCTTGTGCGGCGAATCAGGTTGACGCAGTCGTGACGCTTGACATTCGCAAAGCGAATCGCGAGTTGGTCGCGAAGCTCCGGGCCGAGGGCACCGCAGCGGGGGATCCGAAGTTGGCCGCGTACGTCGGCTCTCCGTATCCCGTCCTCGGCCTCCCGGTTCCTCAGATGCGTTCGATCCTTCGGGACTTCAAGCGGGAGAATCGGAAGTTGGCGGCAAGGGAGATGAACGCGCTCGCCGGTGCATTGTGGTCCGGGCCGACGTACGAAGAGAAGTCGATCGCGATCGCACTCCTCGACGCGTATCCAAAGATCCGTGACAATGTTTCGTGGAAGATCGCCGATCGATGGGTCGACGAGGCGATTGGATGGGGACTCAGCGACGCGCTCGCGGGAGGCCCGATTGCCGAAATGGTCTACAAGACGCCATCGCGGTTCACGCACGTCATGCGGTGGACGGGATCGACTCATTTTTGGCGGCGTCGTGCCTCCGCGTACGCGATGCACGACTTCGTCTTTGCGGGCGATCTCGACAAGCCGTTGCAACTCCTGGAGAAACTCCTGTACGACGATGAATTTTGGGTGCAGCGCGCAGTCGGCACGTGGCTTCGCGAATCGTGGAAACAGGATTCGAAGCGGACCGAAGCATTCCTTCGGAAGCACGCGGCGGGGTTGCCGAAGGTCGTCATCACCGTCGCGACGGAACGTTCGTCGAAGGCCTTCCGGGACGAACTTCGACGGGAGCGCTGAATCGAGAACCGCACACGAACCGCAAGCTTATACGGATACGAATTCTTCGGTTGGTCCGAGGAAGGCGGGCGGATGGCCGAGACGTTTACAATTCAGGAAAACGCCCTGCGGCGATTCTGCGAACAGGTCCTGACGAAACTGGGTGTCCCGAGCGAGGACGCTCGCATCACGACCGACGTCCTCGTCCTCGCGGACCTTCGCGGCATCGAGTCCCACGGGGTAGCGCGCCTCGGCCGGTATGTCGCCGGCCTGAAAGAAGGATTCATGAAGCCGACGGATCAGAGCCGCATTGTCAAGGAAACGAAGGCGACGGCCCTCGTCGACGGCGGCCAGAGCCTCGGTCAGGTCGTCGGC
Organism: Thermoplasmata archaeon; assembly: GCA_035280105.1. Taxonomy (GTDB): domain Archaea; phylum Thermoplasmatota; class Thermoplasmata; order RBG-16-68-12; family RBG-16-68-12; genus RBG-16-68-12. The sequence continues at coordinate 2,908 of DATEGJ010000188.1, read as the reverse complement.
AAACGAGGAATGGACCTGGCCATCAAGAAGGCGAAAGACACCGCGGTCGGCATTGTCTCCGTCCGCAATTCGAATCACTACGGAATCGCGGGCTACTACAGCCTCATGGCCCTCGAGCAGAACCTCATCGGCATCAGCATGACGAACGCCGGACCGCTGGTCGTGCCGACGTTCGGGCGCATCGCGATCCTCGGCACGAACCCGCTCAGTCTCGCCGCCCCGGCGTTGAAGGAAAAGCCGTTCGTCCTCGACATGGCGACGTCGACGGTCCCCCGGGGCAAGGTCGAGGTCTACAACCGCCTCGGGAAGCCGATGCCGCATGGATGGGCAGTCGACGAGACCGGAAAGAGTACGACCGATCCAGCGAAGGTGCTGAAAGCGCTCGCGAATCGGCTCGGCGGCGGGCTCTTACCGCTCGGCGGCGAAGGCGAGGAACTCGGAGGCCACAAGGGGTACGGCCTTTCGCTCATGGTCGACGTGCTGTGCGGCGTATTGGCGGGAGCGGCGACGGGCCTCCAGGTATACGCCGATGAAAAACGTCCGAACGTCGGGCATTTCTTCATGGCCCTCGATCCGACGGCCTTCCGCCCGCTCGACGAATTCCGGCGGGACATGGACCGCCTCGCCCGCGAGTTGAAGCAGAGCCCGAAGGCCCACGGGGAGACGCGCATCTACGTCCATGGCGAGAAAAGCTTTGCGAAGACGGAGAAGCACCGCAAGGAGGGCATCTCGCTCGAACCGAAGGTCGTCGACAGCCTGAAGAAAATCGGTGTGGATGTCGGCGTCAGGTGGCTGGGGTGAGGCGGCGCCCCACGATCCGGTTGCACCCGGCCCGATCCGCGCAGGGTCCGCGAAAGACAAGGGCCCGCCTCGGAAGCTGAGCACGTTCGATGTCACCAGTCTCGTCGTGGGGTCGATCATCGGCGCCGACGTATACGTGGCGACGGCGATCGGTGCGCGCCTGGTCGGTCCGGCGTCCCTTCTCGTCTGGGTCCTTGCCGGTGCCATGGCGGGAGTCATTGCGCTTTCGTTCTCGTATTGCGTGATGTTCCTGCCGAAGGTTGGCGGGCCGTACGCATACGTCAAGGCGGTATCCGGGCCTTTTGGCGGCTTCATGGTGGGCTGGGGTCTCCTCCTGGCGGAGTGGTTCTCCCTCGCGGTCTTTCCGGTCGCCTTCACGCAGTACTTCTCGTCGTTCGTGCCCGGGATCGACGATCTTGGGAAGGCGCTACTGAAAGCGGTCTTCATCGGGGTGGTCCTCGGGACGAACATCGTTGGCGTTAAGCTCGCGGGGCGGGTCAACGACCTCCTGACGATCGCCAAACTCTCGCCGCTCATCCTCGTGATCCTCGGGGGTCTCGCCTTCATCGGTCTTCATCCGGCGATCGTCGCGTCGAATCTCACCCCGTTCGTCACGGGAAATCTCGGCGCGTTCGGGCAGGCGTTGGTCCTCATCTTCTGGGCATACGCGGGATTCGAGCTGAGCACGTTGCCCGCGGACGAGATCGAGCGGCCTGCGCGAACGATCCCTCGGGCGATCGCGTTGGGGATGCTGATCGTCATCGGGTTCTACCTCCTCACGAACTTCGTCGTCGTGGGCTCGGTGAGCCAGAGCGCCCTCGCCAATTCCTCGAGCCCGTTAATTCTCGCCGCCAGTTCGATTTTTGCGTCCCCCGCGATGATCACCGGAGTGGCGGTGCTGATTGTCGGCGCAGGAGCCCTCCTGTCCATCACGGGTGCCGACGAATCAGGGACCATCGGAACGTCGCGTCTCGCCTATGCCATGTCGATTGATGGTCTCTTGCCAAAGGCGTTCAGTCGGAAGGATCGGCGGTTTCGCACGCCATACGTCGGGCTTGCGCTCCTCTGTGGTGCCGCCTTCGTAGCTAGTTTGTTCGGGAGCCTTGGCGACCTGATCAACGCGTCCGTATTCTTGTTGGCGGTCGCCTACTTCGCGACCTGCGTCTCGGCGATTCTCTTGGAGAAACGGCATCCGAGGATCGCGTCGCGGCTAAACGGGCGAATCGTTTTCCCGCTTCTCGGTGCTGCTTTTTCGCTCCTCCTCATTGCCCTGGTGAATCCTCGGCAGGTCGAAATCTCGCTCTTCCTGTTCGCGGTCGGGATCCCGGTCTACGCATTTTTCTCCCCGAGGCAGGAACTGCACGATCTCCGCGAGGCGTTTCTCTCGATCGAAGCGATCGAAGCGCGTGCCCAACGACAAGGGACTCGATTCCTGGCGTACGCCATGCGCGCGTTCCGAAGCCTGATTCACCGCGTGTCGGCGGTGAAGGACCGGTAGCTCATTCGTCCGTGGCTCTGAGTCACGCGTGCGATGACGCCGGCTCGACGACAACCACCACCGTGCAGCGAGCCCGCTGAACGATCTCCCGCTTTTCTTTCGTCAAGAAATCATGGCGGCCATAGCCGCGGAATGCGGGGATGACGATCACATCGACGTCTCGTTCCGTGGCGAAGTCGACGACGTCGCGGCCGATGTCACGAACGAGCAAGACATTTGCCGTCAAAGCACGGAAGAGCGAGCGGTTTCGGAGGGCATCGAGGAACGAGAGCTCCTTGGTCGTATCGACCAACGCCTCGGGCCGATACGTCGAGTACATGGGGACGATCGGTGGCATCTCGATGACCCGCGCGGCGACGACGTCCACCTCAGGCACGACCTCGGACGCACTGAAGGCGGCCGCCACATCGAATGGCGCTTGGTGGAATTCGCGGAGGACCGGAATGAGGATCCGCCGAGGCCAGGCGGGTCCTTCGGAGCCCATCGGACCTGGCCGAACGAGCAGGACCTCGTAGGCCGCGAGCTCGCCGAGCCACGGCGGCGACTTGCGGGTGATCACCTCCGGCTCGACGGGGATGACGATTCGATTGGCCCCCGTGTGCTCGGCGA
>DATEGJ010000187.1:0-2096 GCA_035280105.1 Thermoplasmata archaeon | reverse complement strand
CTCGAGGCCATCTGGCACCGCCTCCTAGGATTCGCGCACATCTTCCGCCGCAACGGCCTCGGGATGGCGGGGCTCGTCATCCTCCTGGTCTTTGCGGGGATGGCGATTAGCGCACCACTCCTCACGTCCTCGGGGCTGCTGCGAGACCCGAAGGCCTCCCTTTGCGGCGTCGATTACCACGTGTGCCGCACGACCGATTCACAACTCGCACGGTATCAAGGGCCGAACGGGCTTGTCTGGCTGGGAACGGACCATCTCGGCCGCGACATCTTCAGCCGGATCTGGTGGGGCACGCAGTTCACCGTCGTCATCGGGTTCCTTGCGTCGGTCGTGAGCATGGGACTCGGCACATTCGTCGGCATGATCGCCGGCTACTACGGCGGCTGGGTCGATGAGGCCCTCATGCGCCTGACCGATTTCTTCCTCGTGCTCCCGACGCTGGTCCTCGCCCTCGTCCTCGCGGGCATCTTCGCCCGCTCCGGCGGTGGTGGCGGGAGCGTTTTGACGATCATCGCGGTGATCGGGGTTAGCTTGTGGTCCTCGACCTCGCGACTCGTACGTTCCCAGGTACTGTCGTTGAAGCAACGGCAGTTCATCGAGCGGGCACGCGCGGTCGGAGCGGGCAGTACGCGAATCGTGTGGCGACACATCTTCCCGAACGCGTTCTCCCTCGTGTTCGCCGAGGCAATCCTGACGATCGCGGTCGCCATCTTGACGGAGTCGTTCCTAAGCTATCTCCACCTCGGTCCTTCCGATGTGACGACGTGGGGGACGATCATTGACGAGGCGAACTCGCACAACGTGATGACCCTCAGGTTGTACTGGTGGATCTTCGCGCCCGGCTTCGCCATCGTCATCTTGGTCCTCGGCTTCACCCTCTTGGGCTACGCGCTCGACGAGATCTTCAACCCGCGATTGAGGAAGCGATAGCATGGCCCTCCTGACCGTGAAGGGATTGAAGACCCACTTCACGACGGAGGAGGGGACCGTCCGTGCGGTCGACGGCGTCGACTTCAGTCTCGGCGAAGGCGAGAGCCTCGGCCTCGCCGGAGAGAGCGGGTGCGGGAAGACGACCGCGGCCCTCTCGATCATGCGACTCCTGCCGGCGAACGGCAAGATCGTCGACGGCACGATCGACTACATGGGATACGACCTCGCGACGATCCGCGAGAACCAGCTCCGCGGGATCCGGTGGAAGCACATCTCGATCATCTTCCAGGGGGCGATGAACGCGCTGAATCCCGTGAAACGGATCGGCGATCAGATTGCCGAGCCGATCATCCTCCACGACAAGGTCGACAAGGAGGCCGCGATGAAGCGGGTCGGGGAACTCCTCGAGCTCGTCGGGATCCACCGCGAACGGGCGTCCGAGTATCCGCACGAGTTCTCCGGAGGGATGCGGCAGCGCGTGATGATCGCGATGGCCCTTGCGTGCAATCCGCGCATCGTGATCGCGGACGAGCCGGTGACCGCCCTCGACGTCATGATCCAAGCGCAGATCCTCGAGCTGCTCGAGCGACTGAAGCGAGAGCTCGACCTGTCCATGATCCTGATCTCCCACGACCTCTCCGTCATGGCCGAGACGTGCGACTCGATGGCGATCATGTACGCGGGCAAGATCGTCGAAACCGGAAGCGTGCGGGACGTGTACAAGAACGCGAAGCATCCGTACACGAAGGACCTCATCGCCGCGTTCCCGGACATCGAAGGGCCGCAGACGCTGCCTGCCTACATTCCGGGGCTCCTGCCGAGCCTCGTCAAGCCACCGGCGGGTTGCCGGTTCCATCCCCGCTGCCGCTATGCGTGGCAGCTGTGCATCGACCGGGAGCCAGGCCTCGACGTGGTCGGCGATGGACACCGGGCCGCCTGCCACCTCAACACGACGACGCCTCCGCCGCGGGAGGTCGCTTGAGTTGACGCGTGAGCCCTATCTCGTCCTCCGGGACTTCCGGGTCTGGTTCGAAAAACGCCGAGGCTTCTTTGCGGCCCTCCGGAAGTCGGAACCGGAGTACATCCGCGCGGTGGACGGGATCGACCTCAATGTGGGCCGCGGCGAAATGTACTGCCTCGTCGGGGAGAGCGGGTGCGGGAAGACG
>DATEGJ010000186.1:0-18326 GCA_035280105.1 Thermoplasmata archaeon | reverse complement strand
GGGGGCGCGTACTTGACCCATCCGTCCGTGTCCGGTCGTTTGTAGAACAGCACGGTCCGCGTCCGTCCGTTTCTGTGATCCTCATCATCGTTCGAGGGCGAACTGCCCATCGAGGCCGTCCCAAGTGTCAGTGCAGAGGAGGAGACCGATTCGTCCTCATCGTCTTCATGAGAACCGTGCCCGTGGGTGCGGGTCGTGTAGTTGATCAAGACGGTCTGCTGATTCGTGTACGGCGGGAGGCTCTGAACGTCGGAAGTCGGCGGTCCGTGTCCGTTCCCTGCGACGAGGGATGCGGCCGGCAGAAAATCGCTCGTGGGTACGACGATGACAAGCAGTAGGAGCGCCAACGCGGTGGCGCTCACGCCACCCAGCCTCCTCGACATTCGGAACCCCTTGGACGCGGCAGCGCGGGGAGACTACATACGCGTTGCGCCAGCTATCAAAGTCGAGAAGCATCTAAGCCGGAGAATATAAATGTCCACTCGGGCCACGACGGAATTGCTTCAATCGGTTCGTGCGCAGGGGACTCGTGCCGCGGCGGAAAGATTCATCCGGGCGACCCCGCTCTGCAGCGCGGCGGGCCGGTAGATCAGCGGAAGATCGCCTGCTTTGCAAGCAGGAAGTCCTGGGTTCAAATCCCAGCCGGTCCATCAGCCCAAAATCGATACGGTCCCACTCCCACCATCCACGTGGACCCTTTGTCCGTCGGATAACTTTTGGGTCGCCCCGGCTAGGGCCAACACGGCCGGGATTCCGTACTCGCGTGCGACGATGGCGGGGTGGGAGAGGGTCCCGCCGGCCTCGGTGACGAGGGCACCGATGACTGAGAAGACGATGGACCAGGCGGGTGAGGTCGTCGGGCAGACTAGCACATCGCCAGGTTGCAGCTTCCCGAACTCCGTCTGGTCTCTGACCACTCGAACGATCCCGTTGTAGGTTCCGGCGGAAGCTGGAACCCCTCTCAATTCTCGGGAGTCCGACGCGCGCTGGCCGAACACCGTGGATTCGATTGCCCACATGAGCGATTTGAGGAGGGTCCGAGCCTCGGGTGGGAAGGCGTCCAGCGGCGGCGCGGGAGGCGGCGACCCGTAGCTGGGCGGTCCCGGATTCGCCTCGGTCCATGCCCGTTCCCCAAGGCGTTTCTTTACGAGCTGCTTCAGATCTCTTCCGGAGTTGAACGCGGATTGTGCTTCGTCGAACGTCAACATGAATACGTCGTCTCGCTTGCGAATGGCACCTCTCGCCGCCAGACGCAGCCCAAGTTCGAGGAGGGCCCGCCGCGTAATGCCAGCGGCTCGATGCTGCGTGCACAGAGCCTCATCGTCATGGATCGCATAGCCCGCCCGCGCCCGTGCGAGGGTCCGCAGCAGGCGCGACCTTTCTTCGTCCGTAAGGTCGGCGGACCGTTCGATTTCCCGCTCCGCTTCTCCGCGTCGCTTCGCCAAAGCGAGGGCTCGTTCGGAGGGGTCGTAATTTGACTTGATCTGGTCGCGGATCACACCGACGAGTTCCAACGATATCTCCTCGAGGGCGGGGTCGATCACGTCGTATCCGAGCACGTTCGATCCGAACTCCGCGAGGAATTGACGGAACCGGCGGTCGAACTCCGGGTCAATCGCCAACACGTCTTCGATGTTGGTGGACGGACCAACGCCCTCCAGCGCTGCCGTGAGCTTATCATTGCCACGGGCGTCTCTGGCAATGTCTGCGAGCCAACGGGACGGTTCGAGGTCCCCTTCCGATAGTCCAGCGAGCAGGTCGAAAACCCGCCCCTTGTCCCATCCAAGCATTTCTTGGCAGGCAACGGCGAACTCTCCAACGGACAGCAAGGCGAATGCCAGGTATCGGAAATGGATCTCCATGGCGCGACGCACGTGGCCAAGGACCGCCTGTAGGTGCGCGTTGAAGTCCGCATCGGAAAGGCCGGGGAGGTGGACTCCTAAGAGAGCGTCGCCGGCCTTGCGCAGTTCAGGCTTCCATTCCTTGATCCACCGCGATGCATATTGGCCGGCGCGGTCTGTCCGCATGGATTCCCCCATCCTCTCGACGCGAGATCGCAAGGACGGCACCACCCGGAGAAGGATGCGGATGAGCGATGCCGGCGGTGGCTTTCGATCCTTGCCGCCCAGCGGGACGATTCGTCCATAGTGCCAGCCTCCGATGCTTTTCCAGTCGACTCCTTCGAAGGGGAGTCCGAAGTCTTCGGCTCCTTTGCGGAGCCCGTCTATGATTAAGGGCAGTCCATAGGAGACGAACATGGGCGACATCGGTCGCGGGAAGTGCTCTCGGTCGCTGGTCCAATATCCCGGAGGAACGGTCACCGCCACGGGGACTTCCTCGACGGTATCCTCGGAGGTCCCTGGAAGCGTCGTAATGGGTCGAGCCTGGAGCAGGTAGAGTGTCTCGCCGGCGATGGCCCATTCGATGTCCTGAGGGCTACCAAGGTGACGCTCGACGTCCCGTGCGAGCCGCGCGATCTCGGCAGCCTGCGCCTCGGAAATCGCGTTCTCCTTCCGCGACGTACAAATCGGGCTCTCGCGGACGAGCCATTCGTCCGGGCTCACGCTTCCGGATACGAGTCGATCGCCCAGGCCCCGTATCGCGTTCACAACGACCTCCCGTGCCCCAGTCACGGGATTCCGCGTGAAGGCGACGCCCGCGGCATCAGCCCGAACGAGCTTCTGAATCAGGACGGCCATCTCTCCCTGCTCCCCCGTCGACCGCATCTGCGTGTACTCGTTCGCCTCTCGCCGAAACGCGGAAAGCCAACACCTCTTGACGGCGTCGGCAAGCTCGGATTCCCCCTTCACTCCCAGCACCGTTTCGTATTGGCCCGCGAAGGAGGCGTTCGCGAGGTCCTCGTTGGCACCCGAGGAGCGCACGGCGAGCAAGACCGTCCCGAGCTGCTGAAGCACCGACGACAGCGCGCTGCGAACACTATCAGGAATTCGCGTAGAATCCGGCTCGGGGGTCTCTCTGCCGTGGCCGAGCTGATTTTCTTCGACGAACTGCCGAAAGGCGATGGTTGTGAGGACGCATCCGTCTGGAATGGAGTACCCCGCTTGGACTAAGCTCCCAAGGCGTGCGGCCTTGCTTCCCGCAGAGGCGATGTCGTCTTGCGTGATGTCCGCGAGTCCGCGGAGGAGTCCGCTGGGCGTAGGCCCCGCGCTCTTTCCACCTTGAGTGCCGATCATCAGTCCCGAACTCGATGCAGTAAGGGATAATTGTTTGGCGCGACTCCTGAGTCGGGGCGCCAGCGGGCGAGAGAAAATATACATTCCCCCAATCGGTTCGAGGCAAAGCGACAGGTGGCCCTTTGGATCGCACGGACATCAAACTGCTGGGACAGTTGGCGAAGGGCTTCTCGAACTTCGCCCATCCGTCCGGGCCGAGAGGCGCATATCGGCGGATCGCGAAGAGTCTCGGCATGGACGAGGAGACGGTTCGCAAGCGAATCGAGCGCCTGACCTCGAGCGGCTTGCTGCGCGGCTGGAACGCCCTCGTGAACCCTCATCTTTTCGGGGTGACAATCTACGCGCTTTGGATTGCGCCGAGTTCCGTCGTGACAACGGACGATGCCATCCGAAAGATCCGCCTGGTGCACGGGGTGAGCTGGATCGGCCGAGAGGTCGGCGGCACGCTCGGGATCGGCCTTTTCTGCGAGAACGATCGTATCTTTCAGAAACGAGTCGAATTGATCAAGGAGCTAACCGGTGCGACAGTGATCATGACCAATTCCGTCGTGTATCCGAAACCGGAAGTCGATCTCACCCATGCTGACTGGGAACTGATCAAGAAACTTCGACTCGATCCCTCTCCGCCCTACAATCGCTTGGCGCAGGGAATGGGAGTCTCGAGTCGGACCGTAATGAGACGATTGACGAGGCTCATGGAAGGAAAAGCGATCGTCTTCGTGTCGGCAATCGACTTCAAGCGTCTTGAAGGGGCCACCGCAGTCGATGTGTTCGTTTTCTACGCGGCGAGCAAGTACAAGAGCGCCGTGGATCGAGGTGTTTTCGCGAAGTTTCAAGACTATCTCTGGAGGGCCGGCTGGGGGGGCTCCGTCCATGGACACTTCACGTTCCTCGTCCCCAGCGCCTCGGTCGCCCAGGAGATTGTTGGCGCGATTGGCAGTATGCAGGGAGTCCAAAGCGTGCGTTTCAGTTTCCTCTACGATTCGATCAGCTTTTGGGAGGAGACCTTAGACGAGATGATTCGAACGAAGGTCGATTCTGGGGGAAGAGGCTGAGAAGGGAACCTGACCGATCAGAGGTACCGCCCGGGATCCCGTTCACAATTCGCTCGCGACGGTAAGTGTCCGATCGCGGGAAGCGGGTTCACCGGATGGACTTGAACCCGACAGAGTTCACACCCCAGCCGGTCCATCCTTCGGCTTCGGTTGAATGAAATTTGCTTCTTACCGAAGACCTTCGGTTGCTGCAGCTCCAGGAAGGCGAACTCGCGTCGTCCCGCGCGGGCCGAGCACAGGCCCGTCGCGGACAAAGAAGTACACGTGCTCCTGCTTGAGCCCAGTCAACAACGGTCAGGTGACGAGCGACCGGACGTGCGTGCCCGAGTGGATCTAGGCGAGGGCCCTCATACGCCTGCGTGTAAGCGGTCTGCGAGCTCGTGCGGCAATCCCGCCTTCCGAATCTCGTTCGCGACGGCATCGATGTCGTACGGAACGCGTCGCACGTCGAACGTCCGCCGGGCGAGGTCAAGGAGGCCCCACGCCGCCCTCGGATCGCGGTCGCGAGGTTGGCCTACGCTCCCCGGATTGACGACGATCCCGGGTCGGAACGCGCGCAGCATCGGCATATGTGTGTGGCCGAGGATCACGAACGAGGCATCCGCGAGGCGCACGATCGACTCGTCGACGGCCCACGGGAAGACGTACTCGTCATCGTTCCGGGGGCTCCCATGGTACATCGCCACGACCGCCTCGGGCAGCGCGAGCCGAAGGCGATCCTCCAGGCCGGTCAGGTAGCCGACCGATGCCGGCGTTAGGTGGACGCGGGTCCATCGAACGGCCTCGGCCGCCAGCTCGTTGAACCAGGACATGTCCCCGCCGATGGCGGCGCGGTCGTGGTTGCCTCGAATCGCCCGGACGTGCCGCTCGCGCAAGATCTCCAGAACCTCATTCGGCCAGGGATTGTAGCCGACAAGATCGCCGGCTACCCAGATCCCATCCGATCCGACGCGGTCGACGTCCGCGAGGACCGCTTGCAGGGCCGGCAGGTTCGAGTGGACGTCCGAGAGGACGGCAAGGCGCACGGCCGGCCAAAAGGGTTCGGCCTATTTCAGGCTCTCAACCCCCGGCCAAGGGCGCTAGCAACCCCACCTGGGAGGCGCTCCCCGAAGGGAGTGAATCTCTCTCCCGGCAGCCTGAGTACACACCTTTAAGAGGTATGGGCCCTGTAAGCCGCCCATCTGGGCCCCCAAGGTTCGGATAGTAGGTAGTGAATGGACGAAGACAGAGGCGGAAGACGGGGCGGCTACGACCGCGGCCCGCGTCAGATGTATGACGCGGTGTGCGCGGACTGTGGCCAAGCCACGCAGGTGCCGTTTAAGCCGGACCCTGCAAGGCCTGTCTACTGCCGAGATTGTTTCGCAAAGCGCCGGCCGCGACGGTTCTAGTCAGGAACGGCAGCAGAGCGTTCGAACCTTTTTCGTTCGAGCTCCACCCGGTCATGCGGCTGGCGCGGAGCTCGTTTTTCCTTCCTATGACAGAGCCGGCGCTTTTATCGATCTTCCCCGCCGAATCGCCGCGTGCCTACGGTAACGAGTCAATCCTTATCGCGCTCGCCGACGTTAGTCGCGTGTGGATCGGCTCGAGGTCGCGAAGGGCGTCGAGGCGACGCGGGACTGGGCCCTGTTCCTGCGCAACGAGCGGGCGCTCGTGATCTCCGACCTGCACCTGGGGTTCGAGGGAGCCCTCGCGGAGCAAGGCGTCTCGATCCCGAGGTTCCAGCGGCGGGTCACGCTGGAGCGGCTCGGGAAGATGCTCGACCGGACGAAGGCTGAGAGGGTCGTTATCGCGGGCGACTTCAAGCACGAGTTCTCGAAGAACCTCGTCGACGAGTGGGTCGAGGTGAAACAAGTCCTGCGGTTCCTGAAAGATCGCGTGACGCCGATCCTCGTGCGCGGGAACCACGACAACTACCTCGCGACGATCCTTGGAGATCTCAACCTCCCGCTCGAGGGCCGGGCGGACATCGGTGGCTACACGATCGTCCACGGTCACGAGGAGGTTTCGACGCTCCATCCGATCGTCATGGGACACGAACATCCGGCGGTGAAGCTGAAGGACGACCTCGGAGCAACCATCAGCGTGCCAGCGTTCCTCATCACGGAACGCCTCATCGTCTTGCCGGCATTCAGCCCACTTGCCCTCGGCGTCGACGTCTCGTCGTATCCGTATCTGTCCCCGATTCTAAATCGCACGCCAATCGACGACGCGCGTGTCATCGGTGTCGACGAGAAGGAAGGACTCCTCGACTTCGGCCCGGTGCACCGCCTCAAGTCGATCCGCGGTGCCCTTCTGATGAAGTGACCTTGCCACGCCAACTTCTTTCAGAGAACGAGCCCGCGGAGGCTTTATCCTGCCCTCACGCCTCCGGGAGCAATTCCATGGTGGCGGACATCGAGATCGCCCAAGCCGCCAAGTTGCGGCCCATCGTCGATGTCGCAACCGACCTTGGCCTCGGTCGCGGTGACCTCGACCTGAAAGGCGACTACATCGCGAAGGTCCATCTGGCGGCAATCGACCGGGCGCGAAAAGCCCGCCAAGGAAAATTCGTTCTCGTCACGGGCACGACGCCGACTCGATACGGGGAAGGAAAGACCCTGACGACGGTCGGTCTCGGTCAGGCGCTCAACCGGCTCGGGACCAAAGGGATCGTGGCGGTCCGCGAACCGTCGCTCGGTCCCGTGTTCGGGACGAAGGGCGGCGCGACCGGCGGCGGTCGCTCCCAGGTCCTCCCGATGGAGGAGATCAACCTCCACTTTACCGGCGACATCCATGCGGTCGGCGCCGCGAACAACTTGATCGCCGCGGTCCTCGACGCGCACGTGTTCCACGGGAACGAGCTGAACATCGACACCACCCGCGTCCTGTTCCCTCGTTGCCTCGACATGAACGACCGCCAACTGCGCAACATCGTCACGGGTCTCGGAGGCCCGAAGCACGGCGTGCCGCGCGAGGACGGATTCGTCATCACCGCGGCGAGCGAGGTCATGGCGATCCTCTGTCTCGCGGAGGGGATCCCGGATCTGAAGGTCCGACTCGAGCGGATCGTGACGGCCTATGACCGGGAAGAGCGGCCGGTACGGGCGGGCGATCTGTCCGTCCACGGAGCGACGGCGATCCTCCTGAAGGACGCCCTCATGCCGAACCTCGTGCAGACGATCGAAGGCACGCCCGCGTTCGTGCACGGCGGGCCCTTCGCGAACATCGCGCACGGACACAACACGGTCCTCGCTGACCGCCTCGCGCTCGGCCTCGGCGAGGTCGTCGTCGCAGAAGCCGGATTCGGCGCCGATCTCGGCGGCGAGAAGTTCGTGGACCTCGTCTGCCGCCAGAGCGGCTTGCGGCCGGACGCTGCAGTCCTTGTCGTCAGCGTTCGTGCCCTCAAGCATCACGGCGGGGTGAAGAAGAAAGATCTCGCCGTCGAGAACCTGAAAGCCCTGGAGACCGGGGCCCCGAATTTGGACGCCCACATCGGAATCTTGCACACGCTCGGAATCCCGCAGGTCGTCGCGGTGAACCGCTTCGTGACGGATACGGACCGGGAGGTCGACGCGATCATCGACCACTGCAAGGGCCTCGGTGTCCGTGCGGCGCAGCATACGTGTCATCGGGACGGCGGGGCCGGAGGGGAAGCGCTGGCGCGGCTCGTCCTCGACGCGACGAGAGGATCGAGTCGCGCAGTGCGGTTCGTCTACAAGGACGAGGATGCGTTCGAAGAGAAGGTGGCGAAGGTCGCGACGTCGATCTACGGCGCCGCCGGGGTGAAGTACGACGCCGCGGCCCTCGACGACCTGGAACGCCTGCGGAGCGCCGGGCTGGACCGCCTCCCGATCTGCATCGCCAAGACGCAGCTCAGCCTGAGCGACGACGAACACGCGCTTGGCGCACCGACCGGATGGACGCTCCAGGTTCGTGGGATTCGACCGTCCGCGGGCGCGGGGTTCCTGGTCGTCCTCGCGGGCGACATCATGCGCATGCCCGGGCTCGGCGAAGAGCCTGCGGCGCTGAGCATGGATATCGACGACCACGGGCGAATCAGAGGACTGTTCTAGCCCGCGCAGGCAAAGCGGCTTAGCCAGCCCCGCGATGGCGGTGGTATGGTGGAGCCGCCGGGTGCGACGGGGCCAACGGGCGACTGGGAGAAACTGTACGCGACCGCGGATGTTGCAACGCTCCCGTGGTACAGCCCTAATCTGGACGCGGATATCGAGCGGGCTCTGAAGGTGCACGGCCTCCAGGGCGGACGGATCCTCGACCTTGGCACGGGCCCCGCGACGCAGGCGATGAACCTCGCGAAGCGCGGGTTCGACGTCGTCGCGACGGACATCTCGAGCAGCGCGATCAAGAAAGCGAAGGCAAGTGCGAAAGCGGCCGGCCTTTCCATCACCTTCCTTGTCGACAACGTGCTCCAATCGAAACTCGGCCCGAATCTCGTCGATGCCATCATGGACCGCGGAGTCTTCCACGTCATGCCAAAGGACAAGCGACCTGTCTACGTCGAGACCGTGCACCGGGTTCTGCGTCCCAACGGCTGGCTCTTCCTGAAATGCTTCTCCAACAAAGAGCGGGGGACGTGGGGACCGTTCCGAATCTCGGAACCGGAGCTGGCCGGTTATTTCCGAGGGACGTTCGAGATCGAGTCCATCATCGAGAGCGTCTTCCAGGGGAACGTGAAGCCGGCCCCGAAAGCGCTGTTCGCGACGTTCCGTCGAAGAGAGGTCACGACCGCCGAAGGAGATCAGAAGCGACCCCGGAAGCGATCGACCAAGTCCTGATTCCCCAAGTACGTCGGGACGGTCTGTTCGATGCCTGTCGGCGCAACGTCGAGCAGCCGCTCCTTCCCGGTTGTACCCGCCCCGCCTGCCGCCTCGGCGATGAACGCGATCGGGTTCGATTCGAACTGGAGTCGGTACTTCCCTCCCGGCTTGTCGACCTCCGCCGGATACGCGAAGAAACCACCGTAGTGGAGGATCTGACTAAAATCGCCGACGAACGAGCCGCCATAGCGGAGGTTCATCAGCTCGCGTTCCAACTCTCCGGCGAACGCCTTGACCTCGGGGATCCAGCGGTCTCGGTGCCCACCGATGCCGTACAACCTGCCTTTCGCCGGGAGGCGAATCCCCTCTTCGACTAGCAAAAACTCGTCGGAGTGCCCGTCTTTGCCTGCGACAAACTCATGGACCGCGGACCGTGTCGCATACACCAGCGTCGTGGCGGGCCCGTAGATGAGATAGCCCGCCGCGAACAGCTTTGAACCGCGGGCCGGCAGCGGCGTGTCATCGAACACACCGAAAATCGTCCCGTAGATGTTATTGCTCTTCACGTTCGACGAGCCGTCGAGCGGATCCAAGACCACGGAAAACCGGCCGCGGCCGAGCGACTTCACTGCTCCCATTTCCTCCGAGGCGACCTCCGAGACGAGCTTCGAGTCCCGCAATGCTTCGACGAAGAGATCGTTCATCCAGACGTCGAGCTCGAGCTGTTGCTCTCCGTACACATTCTTCGTCGCGGCAGGATCCCGCCGCATCGGGAGTTCGCGACGGATCCGAGGCGTGAGCCCGCCGATGCGAGCGAGCAGCCGTCCAAGATCTTCGTCGATGCGGCCGGCATGATCCGCGAGGGTTGCGTCCGCCGCGCGGTCCCTCTTAGTAGGCGACGTACCATCCCTCGAAGTGGTCCTGCAGCTTCGCCTTGCCTCCGTAGAAGTCCCACCAAGGCCGCGCGTAGCGGTGGGCGAGGTCCGCGAGGATCTGGAAGTTCTTGACGCCCTGGGTGCGGCAATACGCGATCTGCGCCTCGAGACTCTTCTCCCGAAACGCATCCTTCCAGATCGCTCGGCCCGCGAGGAATCCCGAGGCGCCGCCTTGGCACGCGATCTCGACGAGCCCCCGGAAGACCTCGAAGTCGGCGCCCGCGCTCAGGACGACCCATGGCACCCTCGTCGCTCGGTTTAGCCGCTCACAATTCTTGTGAAGTTCCTCGGAGTTCGTCGTCACCTTCGGGTCGCCAGGGAATTCCGCCTTCAGCACGTCGAGCCCGAGCGGCGAGAGCGCCTCCGCGGTGCGGATGACCGTGTCTGCCTTGTGCTGGGCGAACGCCTCCTCGCTCTCGTCGACGGGATACGACATCGGCTCGCACACGAACGCGAGATCGAGCCGGCGGCATTCGTCGGCGACGGACCTTACGGTCTTGATCTGATGGTCGACGACTTCTCGCGGGGCATCGGGGTTGAAGAAGACCAGGAGCTTCGCCGCACTGGCGCCGAGTCGCTTCACCTTCTCGACGCTCCAGCCGTCCAGGAGTTTCGTCAGCCGCCAGTTTCCCTTCTTCTCGTAGCCGGACGTCTCCAACGCGACGAGTAGACCCGTGCGACCGGGGAGGACGAAGCGGTTGATCGCCGGACCGACGCCATACTCCGGATCGAGGAGGTAGCCGCTCGCCATCGGGGCAAGGGCCTCGGTCACACCGAGCTTGATCGCCTCCAGCTCGGCATACGTCGCGGCCTTCGGATTCTCGGGATGGAGCATCTTCTGTAGGCTGCCCCTCTGGTCCATCGCGATCATCGTGAAGCGGCCCGTGTCGTCCGAAATCTGTTGGAGTCCGCGGAGCTTACCGACCGTAATCCGCACCCGTGTCACCCTGAGGAATCACCAATGGAGGGGGCCGTCTTGACCTTTGTGGCGGTACATTCAATCGTTGCCGCGAGCGATGCTGTGGACGACGCACGCCATAGGTATTTGCCACGTGACCGCCTGCTACACGTTGGGAGGACACGAGCATCTCGGCGGTACGCTGGTTTGCCGCAATGGCGATCGCGCTGCTCGCCGCCAACCTCGTCGTGGGTGTCCCGAACGCCTCGCGCTCGGCGGTGTCGCATTGGTCGGCGCACGAGGCCGTCGTCCAGGGACCACTCCCCCGAAACTCGACGATTCACGTTCCGATCGGCAGTGATCTCGCCGACCTCGTCCTCGATCCGATTCGGCCCTTGGCCTACGTGGCGGACCGGACCAAGAACCGCGTCTTGGTCGTCGGCCTCGACAACGGTACCATCCTCCGGACCCTCCCGACGCAGACGTGGCCGTTCGCCCTGGCGATCGATCCGTCCGCGCGCACGTTGTACGTCGGCCATGCGGCGAACCGCACAATCGAAGCGATCGACCTCGCGACGTACACGGTCGTCCGAAGCATCCCGACCGAGTTCCTCACCGCGCAGCTCGTCGCGCCCCGCGACGACGCGCTCATCGCAACGGACCATGACCCCGACTGGTCCTACCCGTACGTGATCAACTCAACGGACGGCACGGTCCTGCAGCGGCTCGGGCTTTCTTCGACGCAGAACTTCCCGACGTATCAAGACAGCCTCGCCGCGTTAAGCGGGGATCGGACCCATTTGTTCCTCGCAGACACGCAAGTCTATCCGACGACGATGAAAGCGTTCGTCTGGGATTCCGCGTCGTCCTCATGGATACTGACCGCCGTCAGCCCTGGAGGGGGCCATCTGGGCGACATCGGCCGAGACCTGGCAGTGTCCCCTGACAACCGCTACGTATACCTCGCGACGCTGAGCAACTCGGTCCTCCGAGTCGATGCATCGAACCTCGCTTACGCAGGAACAATCGGGCCATATACCGTCTCCACGGCGGTCGTCGTCTCCGCGACCGGGGCGCGCATCGGCGTGTCTGCGTACGATTCGGCGGCCCACGTGTTCGACGCCAGTGGCCTTGGGCTCGGGAACCTCTCATTCAGCGATCGTGTTGAGCGGATGCGGGTGACGGCCGACGGGACCCGCCTCGTCGCCACCGTCGGAGCGGTCGCCCAAGACCTCGAGATCGTTCTCGCAACGACCGCGGCGCCGGTCCGGCCCGTCGGGCTGACATCCGAGGTCCCGGATGTTCAGGCCCGAATCGTCACGTTCGAGGACCATCGGGACTTCTCCGCCACGATGGACGTGGATGGGAGCGCCGTCGCCGCGTCGTACGACGTCTCGTCGGGAATCGTTCACTGGTTGCCGCCCCGCCGAATGTCGGAACAGGACCACGCCGTCGTCGCGCACATCTGGCGAGCCGGAATCGAGGTCGCCCGCGCAAACTGGACCTTCACCTTCGACGGGACGGCGCCCGCGCTCGCCGTGATTCCGATTCCATCGAGGACGGCCGCTGCGGCGGTCGATGTCACGGGCACGGTGACAGACGTGCACTTCGCGTCCCTGACCGTCGCCGGCGTTCCCATCACCCCTGATCCGCAGGGCGCGTTCCGACTCCGTGTTCCACTCCAGCCGGGCCAAAACCGAATCTTTGTGGTCGCCTCGGACGCGGCAGGCCTTACGACAATTCGAGAACTTGACATCTTTTTCGATCTGCCTCGCGACCCGTACCTCGACACCGCTGCCCACTTCGGCATCAGGGTACCGCAAGGGTGGCGCCTCCAGCCCGGAGCGCCGTCTGGTTACGCGACCAATCTTCACTGGGCGAGCGACGACGGCCTGGCCGACATCCGAATCATCGGGGACGTGCGGGCGCTCTCCGGCACCTCCGAGGAAGCCCAAGCGATCCTGAAAGAGAAGCTCGACGCCATCGCGGTGGCCCCCGGGTACGTCGTGCTCGAGCCCGTCCATGCCGCCACCGTCGATCGACATGCGGCGGCCACCGCGTTCGTGGAATTCGACTCCAACCAAGGTCGCATCCGCCAAACCGTCACGGTCGTCCTCGCGCCAGAATGGAGGACCGCGTTCGTCCTATCGGGAGCCGTCGTTGGGCAGGCGAGCGACGCGGAGAGCCCGTACATCAACGAGACATTGGCGACGTTCGACGTGCTGACCGCCGCTCCTTCCGGCTTTTTCGACAACCTTGCGTCGGCGGGTCCCACGATCCTCGTCATCGTCGGGGCGGGCGTCGCGGCCGAGGGAGCAATTCTCCTGGCCCTCCGTGCCCGAAAGCGCCGCGGCCGCTCCTCCGAATAGGGAGAGGCCAAGGTTATTCCGACATGATGGCGTTCTCGCGCGCCGATGCGGCTTCCCACCATCGTCGTCAATTTCAAAACCTATCCGGAGGTCCTCGGAAAACGCGGGTGGGACCTCGCGAAGCGATTCGCGGCCGTCGCTGATGACACGGGCGCTTCGATCGTCCTGTGTCCGCCGGGGACGGATGTGGCGCACGTCGCAAAGCTCGTGCACACGCCGGTCTTCGCGCAACACGTCGACGCGGTTGATCCGGGGCCGACGACCGGTTGGTCCCCTCCGGAGACGCTCCTGGAGGCGGGAGCTGCCGGAACGTTAATCAATCACAGCGAACGCAAGGTCGCGTGGGAAGAGATCGCGAAAGCCGTCCCCCGCTGTCGGCAGCTCGGCCTCGAAGTGATCGCGTGCGCGGACGACCTCGCAGAAGCCGAGACGTTGGCGAAGCTCACTCCGGACTTCATCGCGATCGAACCGCCCGAGCTAATTGGCGGCGAGGTGAGCGTGACCACCGCGAAGCCCGAGGTCGTGACCCGAGCGGTCGAGCGGATTCGGACGACGAACGCCAAGGTCGACGTCCTGTGCGGCGCCGGCGTGAAGACGAGAAAGGACGTTGTGAGAGCCCTCGAACTCGGCACGTCCGGCGTGTTGCTCTCTACAGGGATCGTCAAGGCGCGGGATCCCGAGAAGGCGCTCCGCGATCTCGTGAAAGGGCTTCGCTGACCCCGTCCCGATGAAGGTAGACTGCACGTAGCCGGGGCCGTTATCTCCCGCCCAAGGACTTGAGGTCGGTGCGCAACCGGGGACGGACCCTCACCGCGTTGATCGTGGTGATCGTCCTCGGTTCCTCCCCCCTGTTGGCGGTGCGCGAGGCCGATGCGACCGACGCTCCTCCTCCCCGACCCGCGCCCGCTCTTTTTTCCGAGAAGAACTCGGCGATCATGCTCACCCGCGTTTACGCGAACGCGGCCCGGGATGACGAATTCGTCGAATTGGGCAATCGCGGGCTCACCCCGGTCGACTTGCACGGATGGTCGCTGAGCGATGGAGAATCGACGGCGACCTTCCCGCTGGACGCGGTCCTTCCAAGCCGGGGACGACTTCTCGTCACTCAAAACTCGACCTCCTTTGCAGAGGACACCCTCGCGTCAGCCGACTTCACCTTCGAACGCGGGGAGGCCAGGCGAATGGAAGGCGCGGTCCTGCGCCTCGCGAACACAGGCGACGAAGTCCGCCTTCTCGATCCGGAGGGCACGATCGTCGACGCGTATGTCTGGGGGAACTCTCCCGACGCGGGGCTCGGGTGGGTCGGGCCTCCCGCGATTGCGGTGGGCCGTGGCGAGATCGCGGTGCGGAATTCGGACGGCGATGGATGGCTGGATTCGGATGCGGCGGGAGATTGGCAAGGTCTCCGACGGCATCGGCTCGGCCAATCCGGCTTCGATCCGTCGGTTTTCGAGCTCTCAACGAAGACTGTCTCCGTCCTCTCTCCAGACGACGGCGACCCACCCCTCCTTTCGTTCATCGCATCCGCGAAGGAAACAATCGACGTCGCGGTCTACACAATCACGAGCGAGCGGATTGCCTCGGCTCTCGCGGATGCCGCCCGACGCGACGTGCGGGTCCGTGTCCTACTGGATGGCGGTCCGGTAGGCGGAATCGAAGATGCGGAAGAGGCTCTCGTTGACGGCTTGCTTGCGGCCGGGGTGGACATCCGATGGCTCAAGGGTGACGCCGACGTCGTGAAACGATATCGATATGTTCACGCGAAATACGCGATCGTGGACGGACAGGCGGCATGGATTGGTTCGGAGAACTTCGGCTCGGCGGGCTATCCGTCGGCGTGGGGTAAGGGAAACCGGGGTTGGTCGGTGATGATTCGCGATTCGCACCTCGCAGCGACCCTCGCTTCGGTGTTCAGCAACGACTTCGATCCCCGTCGTCGTGATACGATCTCGGCGTTCGCGCGCTCGGTGAGGACACTGACCTCCTCACCGGGCGCCGTCGGTTTGCCCGAGGCCCTTCCGAGCCCCGCTCGACGTGCGCAGCTGGTAATCGCGCCGGACACGGCCTTGGATCCGGAGGGACTCCTCGGCCTCATCGCCTCCGCGCAGGACCATCTGTGGATCGAGGTGTTCTACCTCGACGAGGCGTGGGGGGATCATCCGAATCCGTTCCTCGACGCGGCCTTCGCCGCCGCACGACGAGGGGTCACCGTGAGAATCCTCCTCGACGGCAGCTGGTCCTCGGTAGGCGACGACTCGAGCGGAAACGATGCAATCGCGGACCGGTTGAACCGGCGGGCTCGTAACGAGACTCTCCCCTTTGAGGCGCGTCTTCTCGAACCCCATGGCCGAATCGAGCGGCTGCACAACAAAGGGCTCGTCGTCGATGGCCGTGCGGTCCTCGTCTCCAGCATGAATTGGGCGCACGGGTCCGCGACGGAGAACCGCGAGATTGGCGTCATCCTCCACGATCCCGATGTGGCGGCAATCTTTGAGGCCGCTTTCCTTGCCGACTGGGAAGGCCGATCGTCATCCGGCGTCGAGGGATGGCGGCTCGAGGACCCGAGTCTGCTCCTCGGGGTCTACGCGTTCGTCGCCGTCGCATCGATCATCTCCCTCCGCAAATTGAGAGTTGGGAACAAAGACATAAAGCCCCGCGCGCGGGTGCGACGGCGTGCCTCCGTCGGAGGTGATCTCCGCAGGCGACCTGGAGAAGTTCGGGTATTGCCCCTTGAGCTGGTGGCTCAGTCGCGGGCTCGCCCCGGAGGAAGGTCCCGAGCTCGCCGAGGGCGAGAAGAAGCACGAGGCCGCCTCCGCGGACCTGAAGGGGATTGAGGTCCACGAGGCGCGGGCCCGGGAGGCCGAGGCCGGCGTCCTGTACTTCGCGATCGCCGCCTCGATCGTCGCCATCCTCGGACTCAAGTTCCTCGCGGCCTCGGCATTGCAGATCGGGCAGACGGCGATCGCGCTCATCTGGCTTCTCGCGGCCGTGTACTTCTTGTACCGCGCGGAGACCCTCGCGAAGGTGGGCGAACGACTCGTCTCCGAGCGGGTCGTGGTCGCGTCCGCGATGGCCGCGGTGGTGATTGCGACCGCCGCGGTCTCGTTCCCCGGAATGCAGGCGGCGGCCATCGCCCAAGGCTTCGAAGCGATCGCCCTGGTGTGGCTCATCGGCGCCTCGTTCTTCCTCTACCGATCGATCGGATCGCTTGAGTTCGCGCGATCCACGCGGGCCAAGTACGACGTTCAGGGCGACCTCGTCTACATCGATTCGACGAATCAGCAGCCCAAGAGGTTCGTGTCGAAGAAATACGGCCTGTCCGGACGGCCCGATGCCGTCGTGATGGACGGAGAGCATCACATCCCCGTGGAGATCAAGACGGGTCGCGTGCCCCGCGGCCCGTTGTTCTCGCACATCCTCCAAGTCGTCGCGTATTGCATTCTCCTCGAGGAGGAATACGGGAGGGCGCCGCCTTACGGGATCATCCGCTACGAGACAACGAATTACGAGATCGAATACAACGAGGATCAGAAGCGCCTCCTGTTGGAGAAGCTCGCCGAGATGCGCGACGCGATCGTGAAGGGCGAGGCCCACCGCAACCACAGCCGACCGGGCAAATGCATCCACTGCTCCCGCCGGAGCGGGTGCCCGGAGCGCCTCGCCTAAGGCTCCTTCTTCTTGTCGCCCGGCGACACGCCTAGCCGGGCTGCAATCGTGTCGAGGCGCTCCGTGAGGTCCCTGACCTCCTGCCGCATCCGGAGCATCTCCTGCTCGAACGGCGTGAAGCCTTTCGTCGACAGGATGCGATGGGACACGAACATCCCGACGAAGACCGCGCCGATGATCGAGAGGACCGAGATCACCATGAGGGCGACGAGGAATCCGAGGAACGAGCCGATCAGGTCGCCCGGCGTGATCCGCCCGGTCGCGACGCCGACCTCGACGGCCACGAGCACACCAATCACGAGGACCCACAACAGGGTCCAGCGCGAGATCCTCATGGGAGCGTGCCCCTTCGCGGAATGACCCACCGGAAGTCCTCGGCCGGCGGGGTACGGCGGATCACCGTGGACCGATTGTCAGCCTCGTACGGGAACGTGAACACCATGACCGTGCTGCCGCCGAGGTCTTTCTCGGTGTGCCCGCTAACGTTGTATTCGAAATAGTTTCGGGAATGGTCAATCAGGTACACGTCGAGCGAGAACGATGCGTTGGCGGGGACTCAGGTATGATCCCCGTAGGTGTCGGTCCACGACCACGTGCCGTTCCACGACACGGTTCGGTTCCCCCACGGCTGGGTGCCGTTGATTGTGAATCGGATGAGATCGTAGCGATATGTCTGCACGGCGGAAGCGAGGTTCACGATAAACGTCGACTCGTTCTTCGACATGCCGATGACGAGCAAGGGCAACGACGCGAGCTCCGGCGGAGGGTGGCCAAGCAGGCTCGGCGTCACGAGGATCAGGCCGACCAGCGAGAAGATCGACAGGACCATCCCGCCTCGAACCCAGACTTCCCGCTCCACATCGCTCGCCATAGAGGCGACCGATAATAAACGTTCGGCGCGCGAGGCCGAATCATGCGACGTCGGGACCGAAATGCCAGACCGAAGCGACCCCGAAAAGGAACGCGCTCACGATGGCCGCTAGGAAGTTCGCGCCGGCGTGATCCGCGCTGCTGAAGGCCAGATACCCGAGGGCGCTGATCACGAACGAGCCCGCACTGAAGAGCCCGCACGAGAGCCACAGGAACATCCGAACCCGACCTGCGAAATTGAGATCGGAGACCTCAACCACGTTGACGTTCGCGGGCAACAGCCGACGAAGGTGCGCCACGGTCTGCGCGAAAAACCGCCGCAAGGAATCGAGGATGGATGGGTCTCGAATCGCCACGATGTCCGCCATCGCGGGGACCTCGTCCGCGATTGTCGCCATCCGCCGCGCCGACGCCGGAGTGAAGGCATCTACATGCCGAGACGGCTATCGCTGGTGAATATCACGCGACGTTAGCACCGAATTTCAGTTGGCCCAACACCATCTCATCCGGCCGTGAAAATAAAAAGGGTGGCTTTTGCGGCCACCCAGTTGGGGGGGAGGTAATCGTGAACGCATTTCGGCG
>DATEGJ010000185.1:0-2594 GCA_035280105.1 Thermoplasmata archaeon | reverse complement strand
CGCGAAGTTCACCACGGGGAGGCGTTGGATCTTCTTGATCTCCATCAGGATCTGAAACACACCTTCGGTGATGTCGTCGAGCGTCGAACCAGCGAAGACGACGTCGGCCTCTCCCACGGCGGCTTCTTGACCATGGGATGTTCGAATTTCCTTCAGGAGCTTCGTGTAACTGTCGGAGAACGTGCCCGCTACGTGGAACAACCGGTCGTTGTCGAGGCCTTTCAATTCCTCGATGGCCTGGGTCACGAGCCGGATGTGCCGCACCGCTTCCACGATGTCCCCGGTCCCGGCCTCCCCCTTCGTCCGGATCATCGCCGCGCCTTCCCAGATTCGGCGGGTCGCTTCGCCGAGGTTTCGGGCCCCGCAGACGAACGGGACTTGGAATCCGCGTTTGTTCACGTGGAAGAACGGATCGGCGGGCGTCAGGACCTCCGACTCGTCGATCATGTCGACCTCGAGGGACTCGAGGGCCCGCGCTTCCGCCTCGTGTCCGATGCGGCACTTTGCCATCACGGGGACGGTGACGGCGTCCATGATCTCCTGGATCTTCACGGGGTCCGCCATCCGAGCGACGCCGCCGGCGGCGCGGATGTCAGCCGGCACGCGCTCGAGCGCCATGACGGCGACGGCTCCCGCCTCTTCTGCGATCAGGGCCTGCTCCGCGTTCGTGACGTCCATCACGACGCCACCTTTCTGCATCTTCGCGAAGCCGCGCTTCAGGAGCTCCGTTCCGAATCGGAGCCGGCTGAGATCCAGGTCGAGAGGCATGTCTCACCTCGTGCCCGAGCTTACGATACGTGGGTATTTCTAACTTGTGACGACAGCACTGCGACGAAAAGCCGTCCTGCCTCCGAGTTTCCTCCGGGTTGGCGAGCGCGGTCCCCGGTGTTGAACAGCAGCGCTCGTCTGCTACCTGCGGAAACGCTTAAGTGAACCGCGCCTTTCTTCGCCGCCCGTGCAAGTCGTTTGCGTCACGGGGATGCCGGGTTGCGGGAAGGAGGAGCTCCTGACCGTGGCTGAGGACCTCAGGTTCTCGATTGTCCGCATGGGGGACGTTGTGCGCGAGGAGGCGCGGCGGCGAGGCCTCCCGATCACGGACGCCTCTGTCGGCGGAATGGCCCACGCAGAGCGGGAAGCTCACGGATATGGTGTATGGGCCGAACGAACGCTTCCCCGGATCCGCGGCGAACGCGTGCTCGTTGAAGGGCTTCGAGGACGAGCGGAGCTTGTGGTATTTCGCAAGGCGTTTGGGGAAGAGCTCCTCGTCTTGGCGGTACACGCGTCTCCGAAGACGCGCTACGAGCGGATGCGGCGACGCGGCCGATCCGATGACGTCGGATCGTACGAAGCGTTCCTCGCCCGCGACATCCGCGAACTCGGCTGGGGCCTGGGCGATGCGATCGCGACGGCGGACATCATGCTCGTGAATGAGGGAACCCTCGACGAATTCCGCCGCGCCGCGCAAGGGGCCCTGGAGCGGCTGCATGGCTAAGCTCCCGGTCCACTGGATCGAAGCGCGCACCTATTGCCATGCGACCGAAGAGGAGGAGCGGGTCGAGCGGGCCCTTGCCTTTGCATTCCGCGAGGGCGAGACGAAACGAGCGATCCTCGAAGGCCATTTCGGGAACTCGCTCGTCCGGCTGAGTCGACGCGTCGACGATGCGTCTGCGATCCGCGCGGTATGGACGAAATGGTCCGCCACGAATCTGCCATCCATCATCGGGAAGGACCTCGATGCGCGCGTTGACGAGGAGGGCATCTTGCACTTCCGACTCGACAAGCAAGCGGCGTTCCTGGAGGAAATCCAGCTTGCGGGCGATTCGGATGCGATCGACGTCCGGCTAAAGCTGATGGCGTTTCCCGCGAAGCAGGAGCAAGCCCGCCAGGTCGCGCGCAAGATCTTGTCGGGGGCCCTCTGAATGCGGCTGACGCGGGCTCAGAATCGCATGCTCGATGCCGGCACGTTGGCGCAAAAGAAGTCGATGCGCATCCTTCGAGCGATCGGCGAACTCACGGACGCGGAGCGGCTCGTCCGGATCACGTCGGCCCATGTGTCGGGTGCATCGTTCAAACTCATCGGCGATCCCGGCCTCGAATTCCTCGAGGACTTCGCTCGCGATGCGCGCGTCGCGGTCCCGACGACCGTCAACCCACTCGGGACCGATCTTTCGCAATGGCGTGAGCTCGAGATCCCCGCCGAGTTTGCGGCAAAGCAGGAGCGCGTCGCTCGAGCGTACGAGACGATGGGGGTGCAGCCGACGTACTCGTGCACGCCGTATCTCCTCGGGATCCGCCCACGTCTCGGCGACCATATCGCGTGGTCGGAATCCAATGCGGGGTGCTTCGCCAATTCCGTCCTAGGGGCACGGACGAACCGAGAGAGCGGGCCGTCCGCCCTCGCGGCGGCGATCGTGGGAGCGACGCCGGATTCCGGCCTCCACTTGGACTACGGTCGACAACCCACGGTCCTTGTGAACCTGCGAACGAAGCCGCATGATCTCGACTACTCGTTGATTGGCCTCGTGGCGGGAGAACAAGTCGCGGACGGCCTCCCCTATTTCCGTGGATTCACGGGAACCGAGGCGGATCTGAAA
>DATEGJ010000184.1:0-2570 GCA_035280105.1 Thermoplasmata archaeon | reverse complement strand
GAGGAGCGGCGCCGGCGGGGGATTTCGAAACCCACCTCCGGTTCATGTGGGGTTTGCAGGTCCAAACGGCTTTCGTTCCAAGACGACGGCTGGGGCCGGTGTGCCGATTGCGGAGCGACGTTCCGATGGAGCGGGCCGCTCGGCGTGTGGGAACGGCTGCGGGCTCTCCTGGCGTCGTGAGATCGTCCCACGCAGAACGCAATCGCCTCCGCGTCCTCCGCAACTCCATATCCTTTTAACGCGACCCCAAGATTCGGCGCCGATGCCCAACCGCGATGTGCTCCGCCGCAAGGTCGAGGACATCGATTTGTCGAAGGCGGAGCGGGTGGCCGACCTCGTCTCCGCGATGGGGCGCGGCGGGGGTTTCACCGCAAAGAAAGTCGCCGTCGGCGTCGACATCCTCCGGACGATGTTCCGTCGCCCGTCGTGCACGACTTTCCTGTCATTTCCTGCGGCCTTGATGGCGACGGGCGTCCGCGGGGTCCTCCGCACGTTGGTGGAGCGGAAACTGGTGGACGTGGTCGTGACAACGTGCGGCACCGCTGACCACGACCTCGCCCGCGTCTGGCGGCCGTACTATCACGGAGACTTCGAAATGGACGATGTCGCCCTTCATCGAAAGGGCGTCAACCGCCTTGGGAATGTGCTGGTGCCGAACGAGTCGTACGGTCTCATTCTCGAGAAGAAGCTGCGACCGATGCTCGGGGATCTTTGGGAATCCGGGCGTCGCTCCCTCTCGACGAAAGAGTTGCTGTGGGAGTTCGGCCGCCGAACCGGGAGTCAGGAGTCGCTGCTGTGGTGGTCTTGGAAGAACCGCATCCCGATCTACGTCCCCGCCATCTTCGACGGAGCGGTTGGGTATCAGCTCTGGTCGTTCTGGCAAGACCACAAAGACTTCGGCATCGACCAATTCCGAGACGAGGCCGAACTTGCGAACCTCGTCTTCGATGCGACAGAATCCGGCGCGCTCATGATCGGCGGGGGCGTCTCGAAGCATCACACGATCTGGTGGAACCAGTTTCGCGGCGGGCTCGATTATGCGGTCTACATCACAACGGCCCCGGAATGGGATGGGAGCCTCAGCGGTGCACGGGTGCGGGAAGGGATATCGTGGGGAAAAGTGAGGGAGGCCGCGAAGCAGGTGACGATCGAAGGGGACGCGTCCGCGATTTTGCCCATGATGGTCGCTGCCGCGATCGAGCGCCCGCGACGATGAGACGGGTCGTCACTTGATGAGCCAATAGCCCGCCGCTTTCTCGCGAGCCCGCCGCTTCGCATAGCCTTTGGCCTGCAATTCTTGGAGCGCTTGGAGGACGAAATTCTTGGGGAGTTTCGACATTTTCGTGATCGCTTCCGCGTCGCGCATCTTGTCCTCCGACGTGATGCCGGCGGACTTCATCGTCTCGTAGACCTTGTTGGATCGATCGGAAACGTCTTCGAGCGGCACGTTCGAGCTCTCCCGGGCGAGTCACCGAATTCAGGGGGATGTTAATAACCTTCCCGTCCTGCGACTCGACTGTGTGTCCCGGTGTCTGCAAGGATCGGCTCGCGGATGCGTTCGAGCGGTTCGGGCGCGTGGAAATCGAAAAGCGGCGGATTCGCGTGCCGTCGGACCACCCGATCTTACGCCGAGACGAAGAACCGTTCTGGTCCGCCGGCGGCTGGTTCACCGCGGGCAAGGTCGCATCCTTCTCGTTCGTCATCCCCCGCAATCTGGTTGGAACGATGCTTGGGTGACTCCTGACGGCCGTTTGGAACAAGGAGAGACCGTGCTCGAGGGCCTGCGGCGGGAGGTTCGGGAAGAGGTCGGGCTCGAGGTCGTCAATCCAATCCTGACTCGCATCCTGCAGCAGACCATGGAGGACGGGTCTCGTGCGCGCCACGGGTATTTTGCTCAGTTCGTCGCCCGCGCGACATCCAAGGAAACCCGCTTCGGCCATGACGTCGTCGAGGGACGGTGGTTCGACCATCTTACGTCCACTCTGGCTTTCCGGAGCGACTAGGAGGCCGACTTCTCGCGGCTCCTGGCGGCCACAAGCTTTTAGCGAATCGCGGGAATGGCGGGAGGGGTTGTGGAGTTGCAGCCCGCCCTGCTCGTCGTGGACGTGCAGAACGACTTCTGTCCGGGGGGCGCCCTCGGCGTGCCGGATGGCGACGAGATCATTCCGGCCGTGAATCGGACGATTGGATTGTTCGAGCGGCGCGGTCTTCCGATCCTGTTCACACGAGACTGGCACCCGCGGGAAACAAAACACTTCAAAGAATTCGGCGGTGCGTGGCCGCCGCACTGCGTCCAGGGCACGAAAGGTGCGCGCTTCCATGGCGATCTGAATATTCCGAAGGGAGGGCTCGTCCTGTCGAAGGGGATGGACCCGGACCAGGATTCCTACTCGGGATTCCAGGCATTCACGGATCGCGGTCGGGATCTCGAGTCGACGTTGCACGAGCTCGATGTCGACGCACTGTTCATTTGCGGTCTCGCGACGGATTACTGCGTCCGCGCAACGACCCTCGATGGCCTTCGACGTGGTCTGACGATTCGGGTGTTGCGCGATGCGATCCGTGGCGTG
>DATEGJ010000183.1:0-4455 GCA_035280105.1 Thermoplasmata archaeon | reverse complement strand
GGGTTCCGCAGCGGCCGAATGGATCGGGACCCCGATTGAGGTGATTTACGGGCAGCGGTGCGGCCTTGCCGGCGATGCGCTCGATCAGGCGGTGCAGGCCTTTCAACGGATCGAAGCGAAATCGGTCGAAGGCGGGATGCGTGCATTTCCGCGGATCTCGGAAGCTCTGGACGCGCTCGAGGGGTGGCGTCTTGCGGTTGTGACGAACAAGCGGCGCGCCACGGCGGTCGAGGCGCTACGGGTCACGAACTTGCTCCCTCGATTCACGGTGGTCGTCGGAGGGGACACGGTACCGAGGAAGAAGCCGGCGCCGGATTCGGTCCTCCACGCGGCGCGGTCGCTCGCCATCGAGCCGAACGAGTGCGTCGTCGTCGGCGACACGGAGGTCGATGTGCAGGCGGGGAAGGCGGCCGGCGCCCGGACGATCGGCGTCACCTGGGGCTATGGAACCCGCGCGCGCCTCGAGGACGCCGGCGCGGATTACCTCGTGGAGACGCCCGACGCACTCCCGCCGTTGGTCCGGGCGCTCACGCCCAGTAGGGCTGCTTGAGGAACTTGTATACGGACATGACGGCGGTCACTGCCTCGCCGCATCCCGTGACGATCCGCTTGTCTTTCCCGGGATACGAGACGATATCGCCGCACGCGTAGATCCCGTGCACCGATGTGGACATGTCGGCTTTGACCTTGATGAGGCGCTCCCCTTCCAACTCGATACCCCACTTCGGGAGCGGGGTCAGCTTCGGCTCGAACCCGATGTTCACGATGACGGCGTCGACATCGAACACGCTCTTCTTCAGCGTGCGGTTGTCGTACACGACCGCGCGCCGGACCCGTTGGTCGCCCTCGAGGCTCGTGACCTCGCTGTTGAAGAGGACCTCGATTGGGCTCTTCATCACCGCCTCGACGTTCTTCTCCATCGCCCGGAACTCGCCTCGACGATGCACGAGGATGACTTGCTTCGCGCCGGCGACGATCTCCAGGGCGATCTCGAGGGCGCTGTCGCCGCCTCCGACCACGACGACCCGCTTGCCTTTGAACTCGTGGCGGTCAACGACGCGGTAGTCGACGCCCTTCCCTTCGAACTCCGCCTCCCCGGGCACGTCGAGACGCTTCGGCTCGAAAAGGCCCATCCCCATCGCGAGGATGATCGCCCGGGTCTCGTACTCGCTCCCTTGCCGGGTCCGGACCTTGAATCCGGTCGGGAGCCGCCGGATCTCGACGACCTCCTCGGCGCGCGACTCCGCGCCGCTCTCCCGCGAATGGAGGGAGAACAGTTGCCCGAGTTCGCCTCCCTCGATCGCGATGTAGCTCGGGTAGTCGTACACGGACTTCGTGGGATACAGCCATTCGAGCTGCCCGCCAATCGCTTGCGCCTCCAGGATCAGCGTCGCCAGCTTCCGGGTGCGGGCGTACACGCCGGCCGTGAGGCCTGCGGGTCCGCCGCCGACGATGATGAGGTCGTAGGCCATGGGCGGCAGCGACAGAGTCGCTTCCTTTTTAAACGTTATGACCCGAACCCTCGCCGTGAGACGTTCGAACACGGCTATTTTATGACTAATTCGATAATTCTACGGGTTTGCTCGATGAGTCGAACGCTCCCCGCGATACCTTTAAATTTGCGACCGCGGCTATGGGGGTTGCACAGAAGGGATGTGGGATGGCCTTCATCAAAAAGCCATTTAGGCGATTAGCCGAAGGCGGGGCCGCCGCCGAGGCGGACACGTACATCGACTTGGGCGAGCTGAACTTCGAGAGCGAGGGCGGCGCACTGGGGGAACCCGCGGAGCACCTGGTCAAGGTCGCGGAAGTCTACCGGTACGAAGACATCGCGGACATGACGACCCACGTGTACAATGGGAATATCCTCCTGATCGACTACACGAGCCTCGCGAGCGACGAGTTGGCGCTCAAGCGGATCACGGCGGAGCTCAAGAGCGCGGTTCGGGACTGCGGCGGAGATGTCGCCG
The DNA here is from genome assembly GCA_035280105.1 of Thermoplasmata archaeon. Lineage (GTDB taxonomy): Archaea > Thermoplasmatota > Thermoplasmata > RBG-16-68-12 > RBG-16-68-12 > RBG-16-68-12. The sequence continues at coordinate 2,485 of DATEGJ010000183.1, read as the reverse complement.
TCGTCGGGAAGAACATCCTGATGGCGACGCCGGCCGGGATCAAGATCGACCGCGCGAAGATCAAGGGCGCGTTCTAGACCGTCAGCGTCCGAGCCGCCGTCGCGACGCCCTCGGCAATTCGTACGGCCACGCGGCAAAGCCTTTGTCGTATCCCAAGACGAAGTAGTCTCGGGAATGGTTCGTGTGGCGCATCTTCGCGCAGCGGAACAGGAGCTGGACCTTTCCCTCGCCCGCGCCGCTGAACCGCAACTCGAACACGCCGTCCGCCAGGAAGGAAACGTCGTGGGCGACGCCGGGCCGCATCGGATCGAGGTCCGCGACGACGTAGGTCGTCACGCCCATCGACCGCAAGAAGTGGAAGAAGTGGAACAGTTCGTTCCGGACGTCTTGCAGATGGGCCATCGACGCGAGCACGTCGAGCGTGTCGATGACGACGAGCGAGATCCGGTCCCGCTGGTTCCGCCGGACGAGGAAGTCTTTGAGGACGCGGAGCCAGTCGCGGACTTCTTCGGCGCCTGCGTGCTCGATGCGGAGCCGCGAGATATCGACGAGGAAATCTTCCTCCGTCCCGAGGCCGAGGTGGCGCATCGTCCGCAAGATCGACGAGCGGCTCTCCTCGACGGTCACGTAGACCCCCCGCCGACCGGCGGCCCGGTTGCGGGCGAGGATGAACAGCGCGAGGGACGTCTTCATCGAGCCGCCGGGGCCCGTGATCGCGACGACGGATCCTTTCGGGACGCCGCCCTCGAGGAATGCATCCAGTCGTTGCACGTACGTGGGGACGCGCTCGTCCTCCGGGGCGTTTCGCGCCGCCGTCGCGGCCATCGCGGCGACTTGTTCCCGCACGCGCCGCACTTCGTCCCGCAGTTCCCGCAGCTCCGTCTCCAGGTCCTCGGGAGCCTTCGCTGCCGCGCCTTCGCCGCTCTGAGTGGTGCGCACCCACTCCACACCCGTGCCTTGCGCCATCCCAGGGAGGACATGCCGCGCAATCGCGTTAACCTTTTGGACCGATCGCATTCGCCGGGAGAGATTCTCAGATTCGATAGAATGCGTGAGAATCAAGGCGGACGGGTTGCGCAGAATCCTTAAATAGGGCGTACCTCCCATGGGACTCGCCGAGGCGACCCATGGCCGTGAAGACGAAGTCCGACCGCGGGCCCGCGGGAACCTTGACCGTCGACGACCTGACGCGGGCGATCAAGAACTCCATCGACCGGACCGGGATGAAGGAAGAGGAGGCGCGGGCGATGGCCCAGCATGTCCTCAATTTCTTCGGCTACTCCGAACGGATTATCGACAACGTCCTGGAGCCGGAAGACCGGGACGCCTTCTATATGCTCGAGGACTCCGGCATCCTGACGACCGAACGCGAGGAAACGACGCTCTACGACGGCCGCGAATGGCGAATCCACTACTGGATGTTCCGCAAAGAGCGGATCCACGAGCTCGTGGAAGCCCAGAAGGCGAAGGAAGAGGCGGAGGCGATGGGCTCGATCTACGACGACATCCCGGAAGATTCCTGGGCGACCGCGACCCGCCGCGAGAAGCCCGAGCCGCCGAAGTAGATTCAGGCGAAGGCGAGCTGCACGATGCCGCCGAGGCGGCGTGCGAGGTCGACCGACAGCGAATGGGGCAGCACCATCCGTCCCTCGCGGAACGGGAACGCAACGTCGAAGCCTTCGAGGGACCGCAACGCCTTTGCCGCTAGTTCGTCCGTGAGATAGGCGCTGTCGTCCCAATTGCCGGAGACGATGAGGGTGATCGGCAGCCGCAGGGCTTCCGATTGGTCCGGCGTTACGACGGCGGCCAGACGTTCCAGCGCACCCCGGTCGAACGGATGCAGGTCGCCTTCACGCGTCCGGCATGCGGGGTCGGCCTCCGCCCGAAGCCGAGCCAGCGATTTCTTCTCGACGACCAGCCCGGCGTTGAGCCGCCCGAGTTCGAACGAAATCCATCGGTCGATCGGTCCAGGGACGACCACGGGCCAATCCAGGTCCTCGCGGATTGAAAATCTTTCCGATCGGACGAAAGCCTTTTTGCGGAACGGCCCCATCGCGGGAGGCCCGGGGGAGAAGATGGCGGCGCCGAACGTTTGTCCCAAATGCGGATTCACGAACCAGTCCGGCTGGACGTTCTGCACGAACTGCGGGAACCCGTTGGCCCCGTCCGGGGCGGTCGGGTGGGCGACCTCTTCGTCCCCGTCGCCGCCTCCGTCCGTTCCAGCGCAACCACCGCCCGCGTACCCCGGCTATCCCGCGTACCCAACCTACCCGGCGTATCCCGGCGTCCCGCCGTACGGATACGGCCCGCCGCCCTGGGAGGTTGAGCGGCAGAAGCAGATCCGGCACACGAAGTCAGGCGTGCTCCTCCTCCTAATCGGCGCCCTCGTCTCTTGGCTCCCGTATGTCGGGTTCATCGGCAGCTTTTGCACCCTAATCGGCGCCATCCTCGTCATCCTCGGCCGCAAGGCGTTCGGGCACGACCA
>DATEGJ010000182.1:0-2260 GCA_035280105.1 Thermoplasmata archaeon | reverse complement strand
CTTTCCCTGCGCCCGGAGGGCTTCGTAGTCCTCGATCTCCCGCCGCATGAAGTCAGTCGTCGGCGGGCCCGGGTCGACACCGGACGAATCGAGCAGCAGGTTCGCCACGCCACCGGAGGCGAGGATCTTGTCCGCGATGTCCTTCTCGAGCAGGTGCTTCGCGACCGCAATCGAGTCGTCCGCCTTGACGCCGCCGAGCAAGGCAACCTTCGGCCGCGCGGGATCCTGGACGGCCCGGGTGAGCATCGTGAGCTCGCGCTCCATAACGCGACCTGCGAGGGAGGGCAAGACCTCGCAGAATCCGACGAGGCTTGGTTGGGCGCGGTGGGCCGCGGCAAACGCGTCGAGGACGAAGTAGTCCGCATGCGGGGCGAGCCGTTGCACGATGTGCGTCTTCGCCATCTTCTCGAGCTTCGCATCGGCCAGAGCCTCTTCCTCCGAAAAGAATCGGGTATTCTCCAGGACGACGACATCGCCGGCGCCCATCGTCTCAATCGCTTCGATGGCGGGCCGCCCGAAGAGGCTCGGGACGAATTTCACGGGACGGCCGAGGAGCGCCCCGATCCGTTCCGCATGGACCTCGAGGCTCGTGAAGTCGTCCTTGCCCGGCCGGGACTGATGCGCGAGGAGCACCACGCGCGAGTGCCGCAGGTCCCGGATCGTCGTCAGGTGCTCCCGAATCCGGGCGTCGTTGAGCAGCGTGCCGGTCGCCGGATCGATCGGCGAATTGATGTCGACACGCAGTAAGACCGTGCGGCCCGCGAGGTCAAAATCATCCATCGTGAAGTAATCGCGGGCCATTCGATTGCGGCCAAATCGCGGGAACATAATAGCCTTTTTGCATCGCTCGCACGGTCCGCGCTTCCGAGGCTCCACCTCCCTGTTCTCAAACGAGGAAACTGGGTTGCAACCTTTTTAGAGGGGACGGACGGATAGACAAGTACCACCGAGGGAACGTTACGCCCCAGGATCTCCTCCTGCCAGAGGGAAAACTCATCCGGACTACGCGGGGCGGTCAGAACACCCTCAAACAACTCCTCCTCGACCTGAAGAAATATTCGTTCTCGGGCTACGTGCGGACAGTGCGGACGGTCGATGGAAAACGGTCCGAGGGGATCATCCTCCTCCGTGGAGGAAATCCCGAGGCGAGCCTCTACCAGCGGACCGGGACACAGGACCGCGGACGGACAGCCCTGAAGAAGGTGTGGCAAGATTCCTACGACGACGCCTGCGTCCTCGAGCTGCACGCGCGCGTCGACATGGACGGCCTGGTGCGCGAATACGCCAGCGCGATGCTTGAGCGGCCCTCGAAGATTGTCAAGAAGACGAAGATGCCGCAGGCGATGGACCGCTCCGACGTCGAGAAGCTCTTGCGTGCTTGGCGGGACAAAGGATACGATGTGTCCTCCGTCGAGGCGACGCTCGACTCGGATCCAGCGGTGCTCACCGGCTCCGCGATTGCGATGCGCGAGGCGGTCAAGAAGGCGGAGGCGGTCGCCGAAATCCTCGATGGCCTCGAGGTGAATGGCTTCGAATCCCGAGCCGCGATCTTGCGGGACAAATTGAAAAATCCGATCAAGAACTCCGACATCGACGCGGACGTTGAGAGCCTTCGGGACGCCGTCGAGAGCTTGCGTCGGATCGAGGCGCGCGAGCGATTGGAGAACGCGCGGGAGCGTGACTCACACGAGCGCACCAGAAAGGTCCTCGATCTCGTCATGAAACAACCCGGCGCGGAGAACTCAGGGCATGCCCGAGAGACCCTCGCGAGGACGCTCGAAGAGATCGCTCCCGCCCGCGATGAGTCGACGAACCTCGTGCACTCCTTCACGTTCGAATCCTTTGTCGTCGGCGAGAGCAATCGCTTCGCCCACGGCGCCTCGGTTGGCGTGGCGAAGCAGCCCGCGAAAGGCTACAACCCGCTCCTCATCACGTCGGGGCCAGGCCTCGGCAAGACCCATCTCCTCCACGCGATTGGCAACTACATCGCGACCCACGGACGCGAGCCCAGGGTCTTGTACCTGACCTGCGAGGCGTTCGTCACCGGCTTCATCGAGGCCCGCGAACGCGGCACGCTCGGTTCCTTTCGCGAGCGGGTGCGGACCGTTGATTGCCTCCTGCTCGATGACATCCAATTCTTGAGCGGCCAACCGGACATCCACGAGGAGCTCTTCCATACGTTCAACGATCTTCACGCGGCGGACCGCCAGATCGTCCTGGCGAGCGACCGCCCTCCGAAGGCGATTCCGAACCTCGACGA
>DATEGJ010000181.1:0-4459 GCA_035280105.1 Thermoplasmata archaeon | reverse complement strand
TCCCCATTCCGAACGTCGTCGTTAGGGCGGAGACGAAGCCTCGCATGTACGCGATCATGAACTCCTTGTATGGCAAGAGGAACGGCAAGATGCTCGACGCCGCGTCGCTCACCACGTTCGGCAGGGAGGCGACGAAATCGATCTGGTGCGTCGCGAAGTTGTGCGCGTACGCCGCGTTCGCGATGAAGATCGTCGCCACAGGCATGAACGCCGCAATGACCGCTTTCATCGGCGACCCGGCGCGGCGGCCTCCGACGTAGCCGGCGATCATCGGCCCGGCGGGCTGGATCCACCAGAGCAGGAACGACAGGATGAGGATGATCCGCGAAGAGGACCAGAACGAGAACGGAGGTCCGTCGCCGTGGAACCGGCCCGCTTCGCCGTCGACCTCGATGCGGTAGACGCCCGGATGGTGCGAGGATTTTTTCTTTCGATTCGCCGCGCGCATGCTTCGCGGCCGGTCGTCCTCCTCCTTGTCCCGGGCCCGGAGAGGCCAGAGGACCCAACGGAGCAGTCCCATTCCCATCCCACTGCGGCAGGTCGGACCTTTGTCTGACAGTCGTTCAAGGTGGCGAATCCTATTAATAGATTTGGTCGCAGAGCGGACTTGACAAAGGACGCGAACGGCGCCGCCATTCTACGATGGCGAGATCACCGCTTCTTCGGACGGTAGCGGTTGGGGTCGTCGAAGAAGTCGATGACGCGCACGCCCGCCCTGAGTTTCGCCGAGTGCGGGACGCCGGCGGGAATGAGGTAGTCCTCTCCCGGGCGATAGGTCCGCGTCTTGCCGCCGATCGTCAGCACTAGTTCTCCCGACACGACGACGCCCCACTGCGCTCCGTGCGAGTGCTCGGGAACCTCAGAGGCTTCGTGGGCTTCGACGAAGATCAGGGAGGCGGTCGGGCCCTGGAGCAATCGGAGCGTGATGCCGCGGAACGATGCGTCGGCCTCGGGGAGCTGCTGGATGATCTCAGGGAAACCCGTCATGGACCCCGGATTACAGAGGGTCTCTTGAACCCGGCGCTCTCGCCGAGCGCCTCCGGGACCGCGGCCGACCAAGGGGTAAAGGCATAAGTCGCGCCCGCCCGTAATTTGCCACCGAACGGTCCTGTGCGCGAAGGACATCGTGGAGAAGGAATTCCTCTCCTTGCCACCGAACACGTCCGTCTTCGAGGCGGCGAAGGCGATGGCCCGCGTCCATCGGGCATTCGTCATCGTGTCCGCGTCCGATGCGAAGCTGATCCGCATCGTCACGGACTGGGACTTGCTCTCGAAGGTCGTCGCGGAGGCCCGCGATCCAGAGCACATGCGCCTCGAGGACATCATGAGCCGGCCTCCTCTTCGTCAGCGCGAACAATGGGATCGACCGGCTAGCAGAACTCATGGCCGAGAAAAAGCACGCGGCCCGTCCTCGTCGAGAAGAATGGCAATGTCCTCAGGGTCATCCGCGTGCAGACGATCCTCGGCCGGATGAAGGAGTACCTGGATTTGTTCACCGCGCAGATCGCGCGCGCCCAGATGCCGCTTTTTTGAGCCGCCGGTCATCCGCCATAATGCCATTTGAGCTCGTCAAGCGGCATCAGATTGCCCGATCCGGTTCCGACCTCGACGACTTCGGACAACGCGATGCGGTGGTCCCCTTTCTCCATAATGTCGAGGAGGCGACACTCGATCCATCCCGCGCTCCGCGCGACGATCGGCAGGCCGGACGGCGTCCGCTCCGTTTTCACTTTCTCAAACGATCCGTCGACCACGTGCTCCGCCACCTCCTTCATTCCCTGGGCCAGGAACGACACAGCATAGGTCTTCGAACGGCGAACGTTCGCAAGGGTCCGACTGCTCTCGGAGAACGCGAACGCGGTCAACACCGGCTTGAAGGATGTCTGCATGAGCCATGTCCCGAACATGAGATGATCGGCGCCCTCGCTCGTCTTCGTACCGACGACGTAGGCTCCGTATGGGATCATCTGCAAGACTTTCTTCTTCGCCTTCTTGTCCATCAACCCACCGGACCTCAGGTACACGTCGGCGGGTAATGAACTTCAACGTCGCCGATGCCGATGTAGTTCTGCCCCTTCGAGAGGAGTCCCGCCTGCCGGATTTGAACCGGCGGCCTGATGATGGCAGCGGGCACCGCGCACGCGAACGGGCACGGGAGCACTCTACAGTCACCCGCTCTGACCAGGCTGAGCTAAGGCGGGATACGCGTTGAAACGGCTCGGACCATAAGACCCTATCGCATCCGGTGCTCCGCGGCCGTCCCGTGACGAAGATAAATAGGGACCGGGGGTTGCCAGATCCGCTTGGTCCTCCGCCGCGGACTCCGCAAGTGGCTGCTCGCAAAAGACTCGGACCCGAGCGTCCGTCTCCGAGTGTTGCGGGATCTCCTCGACCGTCCCGGCGGCGATCCCGCGGTCGCCCGCGCCCAACGGGAAATCGGGAGGAAGGGATGGGCGGCTCAGATCCTCCGTGGACAGCACGCGTCGGGGCAGTGGGTGAACCCGGGCAGCTCCGCGATCGACCTGTACCGGCCGAAGTACGTGGCGACGAACTGGCGGCTACTCGTCCTGTCGGATCTAGGGCTCACGAAAAAGACCCCGCGGGTCGCGAAAGCGGCCCGCTTGTTCTTGGACCGCTTCTCTCGGTCCGGTGATCTCGGGGGCCCGGCCAGCGAAGTGTGCATCGCCGGAAACTCGGTCCGGATGATGGCGCGGTTCGGCTACCTGAAGGACCCGCGTGTGACGGCGACCATCGAATGGCTCATCCGCCATCAGAAGATGGATGGAGGTTGGCACTGCTTCCGCTCCAGCAGCGGGACCCTCGACTGCTGGGAGGCCTTGGCCGCGTTCGCAGCGATCCCGTCGGAGGCGAGGACGCCGGCGATTCTCCAATCGATCGAGCGGGGCGCGGAATTCTACCTCAAGCGACGGCTGTTTCGGGAGGGATCCAACTACTCTCCGTGGTTCCGACTTCACTATCCCGTCCACTACTACTACGACATCCTCGTCGGGTTGGACACGCTGACGTCCCTGGGCTATGGCGAGGACCCGCGGATGGGGCCCGCCCTCGACCGCCTACAAGCGATGCGCAACCGGGACGGAAGCTGGAAGATGGATGCCTTGCACCCGGACACGGAGGACCCCGCATATCAGTTTCGCGGGCCGTTCTATCCACTCGGCCTGGAGGTCCCGGGACGCCCGAGCCGGTGGATCACGACGACCGCGCTTCAGGTGTTGAAGAGGGCCGGCCGGTGACTTGGCGGGCCGGGCGCGCGAATCGAAGGGTTCAGAGACACCGCCAAGGGAAAATCATGCCGCGGGCCGGGCTCGAACCGGCGACTTCGAGATCTTCAGTCTCGCACTCTCCCAAACTGAGTTACCGCGGCTCGCGCGGCCCATGAGGCGACGGGGGAAATAGTTTTTCGTGCCGCCGCACCCGGAGGCATCGCAACGAGAAAACGTGAGTCTTATCCCGGAGTCGCACGGTCCCACGGCGATGAAAGGAGTCGCGCCACCGCGCGTGTATCGTGCGCTTGAATCGCGATTCCCAGAGGCCCTTGCGATGGCCCGCACCCTGCTGCGACAGCCATCGGTCAGTGCGACCGGCGAAGGCGTCGCGGAGTGCGCCGAGATGGTGCGCGCGATGATGGCGGAGATCGGATGCAAGACGCGTCTGTGGACGAAGGGGGGTCACCCACTTGTCGTCGGCGAACTGGACGTCGGCGCTCCGGTGACTCTCGTCGAATACGAAATGTACGACGTGCAACCCGTCGGTGACCTCGGCGCATGGAAGGCGCCGCCATTCGCGGCGGAGATCCACGACGTGCCCGGTGTGGGCAAGTCCATCATCGCCCGTGGGTCGACGAACTCGAAAGGCGCCCTCGCGAATCACCTCTTCACGTGGAAGACGATTCGCGACGTCGACGAGATGCCCGTGAATCTGAAGATCCTCGCGGAAGGCGAAGAGGAAATCAGCAGCGCGAATTTCATCGAGTACGTCCGCACGCACCGGCGGGAGCTCAAGGCGGACGCCGCCATCGCGAACGACTACACGGAAGACCTGCGTGGCGTTCCAACGGTTTACCTCGGAGTGAAGGGATGCCTCTATCTCACGATTTGGTCTCGGGGGAACCCCGAAGCGGGGGGACCCATGGACAGCGAAATTCACAGCTCGAACGCCGTCTGGATCGGTTCGCCAGTCTGGCGTCTCGTGCAAGCCCTCGCGACCCTCGTCGACGCAGACCAGCGCCCCGCGATCGATCGCATCCGGGATGACATCGTGCCTCCCACGAAGAAGGACTTGGCGATGGTGAAGGAGCTCTCCCGCACGTTCGATCCGTCCGCGTGGCTCAAGGAAGAACGGACCGCGCGGTTCAAGTACGATCTTCCGAAAGCCCAGCTGTTGCTGAAGTACCTGTTCGAGCCGACCGTCAACATTTGCGGAATCTACTCCGGCTACA
>DATEGJ010000180.1:0-3264 GCA_035280105.1 Thermoplasmata archaeon | reverse complement strand
CCTCGACGACCTCGACAGTCACGTGGCCGTCCTTCTGCAGCGCCTCGATCACGCGGTCCGTCATGAAGTGGTTTGATTTGATCTCCCGCTTCACCTCTTCTTTCGAGAGTCCTCGCTGGTTCGGCAGGAGGCCTTCCAGCTTCGACTCGAGTCCGTCCTGGTACAGGTCGACCCCCATCTCGGCCACGAGCCGGTTCAGGACGAAGCAGCCGTAGATCACGAGGTCCTTGTACGGCCGGGAGGGCATGGGGGCCACGCGCCGATGCCGAGGCCGCTACTTAATGCGTTCCTCGCCGCCATGTTCGTCCGGAACGAACGCGGTCGAGAACCAAGCATTCATGGAGGGCATCGCTACTCACGAGCCGCCGATGCCGATCTCGCTCCGGGCCGGACGGACGGTCGACGAAGCGCGTCAGGCGCCGAAGTCTTTCACGATCGATGACGCCGTCCAGGAAGGATTGTGGAAACTCATCGGACGATTGCGACGCGATCTACCGCAGCTCCGCCGACTCGGGCCCGTCGACTCGGGTTCCGAGGCGCTGTTCTCGCCCGACGAAGTCCGAGCTCTGATGAGGGACATCGAGTACCTCGTCGAGGAGGAATCCGAAGTGGCTCGGGTCCTGACGTCCTCGCTGAAGGCAGGACTGAAGCGAGTCCAGGCGTTCCTGCAGACGGCGAACGCGACGAACGCGATCGTGTACGCTCACATCGAGTGACTCGACACGGGTTTTCGAACAAGCAGGTCCACGAGTTTCCGAGATACCATGACGATGAGCAGGATGCCCAGTCCGGTCAGGACGATCGTCGCACCCGGGGCGACATCCCAGGCGAGGGAGAGAAGCATCCCGACGATGACCGTCGCGAGTCCGATCACTGGCGACAGGATCATCGTCTCTCGGAACGACCTCGCCATCTGGATGCTCGTGAGCCCAGGAAGGACCAGCAGAGCGGCGATCAGCAAGATGCCCGCGATGGGGATCGAGACGATCACCGCCACGCCCGCCAACGCGCTGAGGAGGTAGTCGAAGAACGCCGTCCGGATGCCCGCGGCTTGCGCTTGCGTCTCGTTGAACGTCGTGTACACGAGCTTGCTGAACGAGAACAGCATGAGCGCGAGGACCGCTGCCAGGATGGCCGCGACGAACAGGAACTGGTCCGTGCTCGCCAGCAGGATGCTGCCGAACAGCAAGCTCTCCAGGTTGATCCCGAACCCACGACCCAGTTCGTAAAACAGGATGCCAGACGCGAGGCCGAGGGTCAGGAACACCGCCACGGCGGCATCGCTCGTGATCTTCGTCGAGCGGGTGAGTTTCGTGATGCCCATCGAACCGAGGACGACGAGCACTCCGGCCGTCCAGAGCGGAAAGAATCCGACGTAATACCCGATGGCGAGGCCGCCGAAGGCCGTGTGGGCGAGGCCGTCGCCGATGAGCGAGACGTTCTTCAGGACGATGAACACGCTCAGGAGCGAGCTCAGGAGGGCGACCAAGATCCCGATGAGGAAGGCTCGCTGGACGAACCCGTATCCGAGCAACGAGACCACCTGGTCGACCCAACTCATGGTTTCGGCATCACCGCCTCGGGGAAGTCTTCGAGATCGATGTGCGCGGGATGCCGCTCGAACGCCACGGGGTCTCCGTCGAAGAGGAGGGTCTCCTGCATGAACGCGATCCGGCTCGCCAATTTCGTGACGCTGTGGACCTCGTGCGACGTCAGGACGATCGTGATGCCAAGGTCGCGATTCAGCCGAACGAGCATCAGATAGAAGTCGCGTCGTGATTCCGCGTCCATCCCGCTCGTGGGCTCGTCAAGGACGAGGAGTTCCGGCTTGCCGACCAGGGCTTTTGCGACGAAGACGCGTTGGGTCTGTCCCCCCGACAACCGCCCGATGCGCCGGTTGCGGAGGTCCTGGATCCCCAACTGCGTCAGGATCTCTTCCGCGGCCTTCCGGTCGCGACGCGACACGCCGCGGAACGCGCGCGTTTGCGCGGCTCGACCGAGCAGCACCGTCTCGAGGACCGTCGCGGGGAAGTCGGGATAGGTCGACTGCGGCCGCTGGGGTACGTATCCAACTCGGCTGAGTCCCTCGGGGCTGACGGGTCGACCGAAGAGCCGCACGATGCCTCGGGTCGGCTTTTGCAGTCCCAAGACGACGGCGAGCAACGTAGACTTTCCCGCTCCGTTCGGACCGAGCAGTCCGAGGAGTTCGTGCGGGAACACCTTCAGCGTGACGCGATCGATTGCGCGGATGCCGCCCGGATATTCGACGGCGACGTCCTGCAGCTCCAGGACGGGCTCAGCTGCATCCGACATGGTTCAACGCCAGCGCGAAGCCGGTGAAGTCGTCTTGCATCTTAACGAGGTATGTCTTGCCGAGCGCCTGATCCGTCACGGACAACCCTTCGATCGGATCGAGGCGGATCAGCGTGGCATTCGTTTGGCTCGCGATCGATTGCGAGATGGCGGGGTTCTCCAGGGATTCGTAGCCGACGTAGCACAGCCGGTGGGCGTGGATGGCATCGATCACGCTCTGGACTTCCGTCGGGGTCGGATCCTCTTCGAAGGGACCGGCGATCGGGATCTGCGTCAGGTTGTACTGCGCCGCGAAGTACGCGAACGCCTCGTGGAACGTGACGAAGTAGCGTGTGGCAGGACTGTCGGTGAGGTTCACGAATTCGCCGTGGAGGACGTCGAGCTTGGCGTCGTACGCCCGCGCGTTCGCGGTGAAGTACGCGCGGTTCACGGCGTCCGCGTTGATCAGGCCCTCGAGGATGTTCGCCACTTGCTGCTTCGCGAGAACGGGGTTCAACCAGACATGGGGATCGATCGTCCGGTTCTCTTTCTGAAACGCCGGGGGAACCTGAAGCAACGAAATGTTGGCGCTCGCGTCGACCAGCACGAGGCCCGAATTGTCCGCGGCCGCGACGATGCCCGGAATCCACGGCTCGAGGCCGGCTCCGTTGTAGATGAGGACGTTGGCCGTCGCAACGGCTTGCACCGACGACGGCGTCGGCTCGAATGCGTGGACGTCGAGTGTCATCGGAACGAGCAGGCTGACATTAATTCGGTCCCCCCCGATGTTCCGCGCGAACTCGTAGACCGGGAAGAACGTCGCGAGGACCGTGATGCCGGATGCCTTCACCGCGGGCTTCGAGGTGACAACGACGTACGTGCCCGCCGAGATCATTGCCACGGCGACGGCGACTACGAGGACATTCCGCACGAAGTGAGGCCCGGTGTTCACGGACGTCGGATGGTCACGGT
>DATEGJ010000179.1:0-3536 GCA_035280105.1 Thermoplasmata archaeon | reverse complement strand
TGCGGCCTCGGCGCTCGCATTGCGTTACATCCGAGATTCGCGCGACGAAGGCGGAGATGCGCGGCTCGCCCGACTGAACACGAAGAGCGGGGTGTGGGAGTGCACGTTCGTGGGGGAATGCTCCGTCGTCTGCCCGAAAGGTGTTGATCCCGCCGCCGCAATCCAGACCCTCAAGGTCCTCGCCACGATGCGCCACATGAAACGACTGCTGATGCCGAAGTCCGCCTCGCGGTGATCGGATGGCCCACGAGTATCGATGGAAGCGGCCCGCCGGATGGTGGTTGCGGAACCGCCGATACCTCGCGTTTCAGTTGCGCGAGCTCGGCGGCGTCGTCTCGGCGGTCTACGGCCTGATTCTTCTCAGCATGATTCGTCAGCTCGATGCTGGGCCGTCCGGGTACAACGCGTTCCTCGACATGCTGCGTACGCCGCCGTGGCTGTACATGAACATCGTCCTCTTCGCTCTCGTCGTGTGGCATGCCCTCACCTGGTTCCAACTCATCGGGAAGGCGCAGCCGATCCAGTTCACCGCGACCCCGATCTCCTGGAAGACCGCGTTCGCTGTGAACGTGCTCCTGTGGATCGGCGTGAGCGGAGCCGTCGTCTACGTGATCTTTGGGGGGTTTTGAGACGGCGACTGAATCGGTGCCCACTCGCGAGTCGGTCGCCTGGAATCCGGGCCGCGAGGTCGTCAACGCTGGCGAAGACGCGAGGGAACCGGAGGTCCTCCTTGAGCCGTTGTTCTGGGGACTGTTCTCGCTCGGCGGCTTCATCACCGCCTTCCTGTTCCCCGTTACACTCTTCGTCCTATTCTTTGCGGCTCCACTCGGCTTGATGCACGCCGACCCGGGATCCTTCCTCGCGTTTCAGACGCAATGGCGGATGCCGTTGGTGCGGCTCTTCTTGTTCGTCCTGATCGCCGGCTCGCTGTTCCACGGGACGCATCGGCTCAAGTTCATGCTCGTCGACGCGGGCATGCGAAGCTCCGGCGCGCAGGCTCTCCTCGATATCGTCCTGAACGCGGTCGCGATCTTGGGGACGCTCGGCGGCCTGTACTACATGCTAAAAGGCTGGGTCATCTAGGGCGTCAGGGCCGGACAATCTTGTAGACGAAGTCGCGTTCGCGGACGCGGTCGGAGACCTTCATTCCGACCTCTTGCCCCTTGTCCGCCTTCTTTACGTTCGCGTGTTCGATCTGGAGCGCGTCGACGCGTTGTTCGTGATTCGTCGTCGGACCCTGGATCTGCACCGTGTCGCCGACCGCCAACGCAGCGTCGGAGAGACGGATCGCGGCGACGCCGATCTTCCCGAAGTAGTGGAAGACTTCCCCCACCTTGATTCGCTCCATGTTGCCGTCCGCGTATCGACACTTAGCGGTAAAATACGTTCGCAGCCGGTCCGCCTCCGACATCGGGTTCGCGATTCGAAGATAGTTTTAAGTGTGACAACAAAATACTCCGGCGGGAAGGGGGGAACGTGTTTCTATGGTGATGCCTCTTAACGTATTAGAAAAGTCAATCAACAAGCGCGTCCAGCTTCTCCTCAAGGACAATCGAATTCTCGAAGGCAAGCTGGTCGGCTACGACGACTACATGAACATGGTCCTTGAGGACACGGAAGAGACGAAGGAAGACAACGTCCGCCGGGTCGGAACCGTCGTGTTGCGCGGCAACAACGTCGTTACGATTGTTCCGAAGTGAGCGGCAAAGCCAGAAAATAGATATCGAACGCCCCGCATCGGAGCGTTGATGCAGCTCGTGGTCATCGCCGGAGGCCTCGGGACGAGGCTCCGCCCCCTGACCCTGCATCGGCCGAAAGCCCTGGTCCCGCTCGTTGATCGGCCGCAGATCGTCCACATCCTCGATGCGTTGCCGCCGTCGTGCGACGAGGTGATCGTCGCCGTCAACTACCTGTTCGAGCAGGTCCGCGACTTCTTCCGGGCGCGCGAGTCCGGTGTTGAGGTGCGCGTCGTCCAAGAGCCCGTGCCGCTCGGGACTGGCGGCGCGATCAAGAACGTTCAACGGTACATCGAAGGTCCTTTCGCTGTTTACAACGGAGATGTCGTCGATACGATTCAGTTCGACCGATTGGTCGCTGCCCACAAGAAAGGCGGCGCGATCGGAACGATCGCCTTGTGGCCCGTCGACGACGTGACGGCGTACGGCATCGTGGCGGTCGAGAAAGGCCGCATCACGCGATTCGTCGAGAAGCCGTCTCGGTCCGATGCGCCGAGCAACCTCGCGAATGCGGGTCGGTACGTGTTCGAGCCGGCCGTATTCGATTTCGTTGATGGTGGCCGCGCAGTGTCCCTCGAGCGCGAGGTCTTTCCGCGGCTCGTCGAGCGCGGCCTCACGCCATTCCCTTTCGACGGATATTGGTCGGACTGCGGCACGTTGCCGAGCTATCTGAATGCCCAACGCCTCTTGCTCGGGGCAGGACTGGCCAAGATCGCTTCGGAAGCCGACGTGACCGCGGGCGAGTTGCGACCGCCGGTCTACATCTCGCCGGGATGTTTCGTCGAAGGCCGCGTCGGGCCGAACGTGGTCTTCGGGAAGGCGTGCCGCATCGGACGCGCAACGGTCAGGAACGCGGCCCTGCTCGAAGGCGTCAGCGTGGACGACAAGGCGGAGGTCACCGCGTCGATTATCGGGGCGGGCGCCGCGATCGGGGAAGGCGCACAAGTGCGCGACTCGATCCTCGCCGACGGCGTCCAGGTCCCGCCCCACGCGACGATCACGGACGAACGGGTGACGGCTTGACGCGCCTCTTCGGAACGAACGGGATTCGCGGGATCGTCGGAGAGGACATGACCGCGGACCTGGCGGTGAAGGTCGGTCGTGCCGCGGGAACGTTCTTTGGCGGCGGGCCCGTCGCGTTGGCGCGGGATACGCGCCTCTCGGGTCCGATGCTCGCTCGCGCCGCCGCCTCGGGACTCATGTCGGCCGGCGCCGACGTCGTCGATCTCGGAGTCGTGCCAACCCCGTGCGCACAATACCACGTTGCGAAGGCCGGTCACATGAAGGGTGCGATCGTCGTCACGGCGTCTCATAATCCGCGGGAGTTCAACGGGCTCAAGGCAATCGACGCACGCGGCATGGAGATGAGCCGCGAAGACGAAGAGGCGATCGAGAAGATCCTATCCGAGGAAGCCTACCACGCCGCGGCTTGGTCGGACGTCGGCTCGATTCGCACGGACGACACGGCGCCCCATCGTTACATCGAAGGGATTCGGTCGAAGGTCGACGTCGAGGCGATCCGGAAACGCGCCGCGACGGTCGTCGTCGATCCCGGGAACGGCGCGGGATGCCTCGTGACGCCATACCTGCTGAGATCCCTCGGATGCCGCGTCCTCTCCTTGAACGGACAGCCGGACGGGACGTTCCCGGGCCGGCAGCCGGAGCCGACCCAGGACCATCTCGGCGACCTCATGCGGGTTGTGTCCGAGGTACATGCCGATCTCGGCGTCGCCCACGACGGCGATGCGGACCGAGCGATTTTCGTGGATGACACCGGCGCGTTCGTCCCCGGAGACAAGA
>DATEGJ010000178.1:0-2066 GCA_035280105.1 Thermoplasmata archaeon | reverse complement strand
TCGCTTCGGACGCGTATTTCTTGAAGTCGAGACAGAATCGCTTGGCGGTGTGGGTCTTCCCCGTACCGACTGGACCGTACAGGAACGCGTTGCTCGACGCCGCCGCCTCGACGATCGGGCGCAGGAGGCTGAAGAGCCGCTGCGTCTGTTTTTCGCGGAGAACCATCTTGTCGGGGAGGTAGTCGAACGACAGCATCCCTTGGTCCTTGAACACGGATGGACCGGCCCGGAACGACACGGATTACGCGAACGCGGCGGTCGCGAATAACCTTTGCTCATGCGAGCCCGAAAGACCATGAGGTGACCGCGGCATCGAGGGCCGTGGCGGACCGCTACTTCTGTTTCGCGTGCGAACGGGACCACCGCGGCGCGACCGACATCGGTCGTTCTCACAAGCGATACAGCATCGAAGGTGGCCACGAGTCGGGGGGCTTGTTCACCGACTTGCGCGAGTTCTACCTGCAGACGAAAGGAATCATGACCGCGTTCCACGTGCTGGGCTTCGAGGACATTCGGATTCATCCGCCTCGATTCGGTCGAGGATGGCCTTCGCGCGCGGCCATCGAACGAGCCTACCGAGAGCGGGCGAAGCACGTGCATCCTGACGCCGGCGGGGAAGCGCGCGAGTTCCTCAAGATCCGGTGGGCGATCGAAATCCTCCGGAGGTACCGTCCGCCCGACCTGTGATTCCCGGACGCAACGTTTATTCTGGCTCGGGGGCTTGATTCCCGTGGGCACCATGGCTCGCTCTCTCTCGGACGCACTGGCGGCGTTGCCGGACGGGGTCCTTCACGAGCTCGCGGTCGCCCGCGGAATCGAGGTGGGCCATCGACCGAGTCGCGCGGTCGTTACTGAGGCGCTCCTCGCGCTTCCCGACTCATCGTCCCTCCTCGCAGAGGCCGATCGCCGGCAGCTCGGTTCTCGCCTCGATCGACTTCGTCCTCGCCAGCTTCGCGAGCTCGGAGAGCGACATCGGGTGAGCCTAGTCGGTCTCAAGAAGAAGTCGGAACTTGTGGAAGCCCTCGCCGGGTCCGTGGATCCTTCCGAGATTCTCATGGAGCTGGAAGCCGAGACCATCCGCGACCGAGATGCCGTGATCCTCTACGGCAAAGACTCGAGTGTCGACTTCGAGCGGGTCGAGGACTTGCTCGATCAGGCACGGAAACGATTCCAAGAGCGAAGGTTCGAGGCCGCCCTCTCGGCGGCGCAGGAGGCATCACGGATTGCGGAACGGACGACTGAACAGCTACGCCGCGCGTCCTGGTCGTACGCGATCCTCGCGGCGCAGGGTCTCCTCGAGCCGTGCGATTCGGCCGATCCAACGGCGGCCGAGGCCCATCGGATCCTCGACCAGGCCCGGGACGCTTTCTTCCGCGGCCCCCTCGGCGATGATGCGGTCCTCGGAGATCTCGTCCGCGCGGCGGAACGCGCGCATGCGACGGAGAGCGAGCGCCTCCAGGAACTTCTCGCCCGATCCCGCGATTCCATTCGAGAGGCAGCGAACCTCGGTGCGTCGGTCGGATCGGCGGAGGACGCATGGAAGCGAGGGACCGATTTTCTCGACCGCGATCAGCTCGCCGCGGCCCGCGAAAGTTTCGTCGAAGCGGAGGCGCAAGCCGAGGAGGCCCGGACCCGACGCATCCGCGAGGTCGAGGAGTCGATCGATTTCGTGGCAGGACACATCGAGCTCGCCCGCAACGTGGGCGCCGATGTGTCGGAGGCGGAGAATCTCCTGGCCCAGGCGAAAGGCGCGGTCGGGGAGGCGCAACACGGTCGAGCCGGGGACCTCCTGAAACGCGCGGAGCGGCTCGCCATGAAAGGCCAACAGCGACAGATCGAGCGGGCGATCCAGTTGCGGCAAACGCAGGTCGAGAAGGCCCGAGCCATCATCGCCGCGAACGAGCCCGTCCTCAAAGAAGCGGAATCATACGACCTCAGTGCCGCGGAGGTTCGAACCCTCTTGCGGCAGGCGCGGGACGTCGTCGAGAAAGGCGACTTTCTCGCCGGTCTCACGCTCGCCCGGAACGCGGAGGAGTCCGCCCGACACCTGCAAGGCCAGATCCTCG
>DATEGJ010000177.1:0-3587 GCA_035280105.1 Thermoplasmata archaeon | reverse complement strand
TTCTCCTCGTCGAGTTTCTCCAGGAGGAGGCTGTACACGCGGTCCGTCGACAGGCCCGTGAACGGGATGCGCTGATGGAAGTTCTCGATGAACTTGTTTCCGATCGACTGGAGCACGCCGTACGGCGTGTCGACAATCTCGCAGTTCAGGTACAGGTACTGGACCATCCGCGCGCCGTCGGCTTTGCGGAACTCGTTCTCGATGTACTTGACGACGGCCGTCTTCCCGGTCCCTGTCTTGCCAAAGATGAGGACGTTGCTCGGCCGTTCGCCCTTCAACGCCGTCACGAGAATCTGCGCGAGCTGTCCGATGTGGCTCTCGCGATGCGGAAGTCGGTCCGGCAGGTACGACGGACGCAGGATTTCCCGGTCCATCTTGAAAATCGCTCGAGTCCCTAGGTATGGTTGGAAGATGCTTTCTTCCATGTGATCCCGCTCCCCCTAAAAGCGAGAAGGTTCCCGCACGTTCCTCTCCGAGGAAATCGTGGCGAGGGGGCGGGTATCAGGGGGACCCCACAAAAAGGTTTGCGAGTTAGGGATGCGACATTCGTCGCCGATGGTGAGGTGATTTTTATTCGCGCGACTTTATGATAGAGAGCATAGTGAAAGTTCAACCTCGACGCGACACGACATGCCATCGGCGGTGCTGGGGCGACGGGAATGCAAATTCCCCGCGTACAGGACCGCGATGATCGACGTCGGGCGGAAGAATCCTCTGTCAGAACGCGGAAATAAGGAGGAATCTGAGAGCCGGCCTTGCGAATTGGGCCGTCATTTTCTTATCGTGGGACACATGCTGTGGGCCCCGATGGAGAAGCGAGTCTCGTTCGCATACGGTCGCACGCTCGTCACGAGTCGCGTCGTCATCCTGGTGATTCTCCTTGCGGCCCTTGCCGTCTTGCTCGCCTTCTCGCGTTCGGTCGACCCGCTGCTCGCGGGCGCATTGGGAGGCGTCCTCGCCGCCTACTTGGTTGTCTTCATCCTCTCCCCGCTATTCACGGACCATTGGGTCACTCGATCGAGAATCGTCTTGCGCCAGGGGTGGTACTTCCGCGCCGTCGTTGCCTTCTCCGAGATCCTGGACATCGGCGTGGGGGAGGAGATGGGCCGGGCCCGAGTGCCGCTTGGTATCGTACGACCGTTCGGGCAACCCGCTCTCTTCGTCACGGCCGGGCGAACGAATCTCGTGACCCTCCGGCTGCGCAAACCGCGGCGGTTCTGGCAGTCGTTCGGGCTTCGAGCGAGCGAGATCGTCTTCGACGTGGTCGACCGGGCGGGGTTCCTCGAGGCGGTTGAGGAGCGGCAGAGCCTATTCGCGCCAGTCCAGGCCGACCGTGCGAATGCCGAGCTTCGGGATTAGCGGCATCTTCCGCTTGTGCACGCTCGAGGCGACCAGCGCGACGACGTGCTTCACGTGATCCAGCGGGACGCCCGCTTTCTCCGCGATCGCTTCGGGTTCCAACTGCAGCTCGATCCCAAGGAGGATGCGGTCTAGTTCCTCGTACTTGACGCCCAGCTCGCCTTCGTCCGTTTGCCCAGGCCACAGGCCCGCCGTCGGGGTCTTGTCCACGATGTCGGGAGGCAACCCCAGGTGCCGCGCCATTTCTCGGACCTGCGTCTTGTACAGATCGCCGATCGGCTGGAAGTCGACGCCTCCGTCCCCGAATTTCGTCGCGTACCCGGTGAGGATCTCACTCTTGTTCCCCGTTCCCATGACGATGAGGTCCTCCGAATTCGCCACGTAGTAGAGGACCGCCATGCGGGCCCTCGCCCGGACGTTCCCCCGGGAGACGAGGTTCGCCCCCGACTCCTTGACCCGCTTCTCCAAGGCCGCCGCGATCGGCCCGATGCCGACGATGCGGAACGCGATCCCCAGCGATTTCGCGAGCCGCTTTGCGTCCTTGAGATCCTTGCCGCCCTTCCCGTCCGGCAACGCGAGCGCGAGCACCCGCGACGCGCCGATCGCATCCACGCACAAGCGGGCGACCAGCGCTGAGTCGACGCCGCCGCTCAGCCCGAGGACGACGCCCGTCCGCCCGCTCTCGCGGACGGAGTGGGTGATGAACGCCTCGATGAGGAAGACGTGGTCCTCCCGGAACCGCGGGACCAGCTCGGCCACGTCGACGAAAGCTTCGCATCCGGCATAAATCCTTGCGGCCGTGCGCGAAGCCTTATGCGGATTCGCCGATTCGCCGCGCCAACGTGAACGGGAACGAGGCGACCCTCCTCTGGGTCGACGAATTCAGCCGGATGGCGGAGGCCTACGAACAGAACGTCGCGCCGCGGTTCGAACCGATCGCGAACGAAGTCGTGCGCCTCACGAATCCCAAGCCGAACGAACTCTTCCTCGACATCGGTACGGGTACGGGACTGCTCGCGTGTCTGCTCGCGCCGCGCGTCCTTCCGCAAAGCGTGGTTGCGATTGATCTCGCGGACGGCGCCATCTCCGTCGCCTCGTACCGTGCCGGGAACGCGGGCATCCGGAACATCCGCTTCGAGATGCTCGATGCCCGGAACATCGTGTACCACGGGAAGCTGTTCGACGGCGTCGTGAGCAACCTCGGGATGCCGAACTTCGGAGCGGACCGAGTCTTCCAGGAGGTCCATCGGGTGCTCAAACCGGGCGGGCGATTCGTCTTCAGCGAATGGCCGTCCGACTACCCCACGACGTTCGGGCTGCCCCGAGAGCTGATGGGGAAGTACGGGACCATGACGCCGTCGAAGGACCTCGCCCTCCTGCGCGAGGCACGGAATCTGTTCCGCGCCGATCCCGAAGCGCGGGCGCTCGGCGATCCCAACGCAATGCGAAAAGCCTTGGCCGTCGCGGAGTTCGATCGCGCCGAATCCTCGACGGAGGCCTTCCAAGTTCGGTTTCGGAATCGGGAGGACTTGCTCGCCTTTAGCGCGTCGTTCGGGTGGTGCGAGCGGGAGCTTCGCGAGATGAGCCCGGATCGACGCAAGGCGTTCGACGCCGAATTCGACACCCGTCTCGAGCCGCTGACCACCTCTGACGGAATCACGGACACATGGACGCTGAACTTCTTCGTGGCACGTCGCGACTGAGGACCGGGTCGGAAGGAAACCCTAAATACGCCGCGCCTCATCGAAACGAGACGCATGGGCGACGAGCCGATCATTCGCGGGATTGACGCACACAAGATCTACAACTCCGGTGCCGTCACGGTCCATGCGCTCCGCGGCGTGAACCTCGCAATCCCCCGAGGCGAGATGGTCGCCATCATGGGCCCGTCGGGCTGCGGCAAGACGACGCTCCTGAATTGCTTCTCCGGCCTCGATGACCTCACGTCCGGAGACGTGCGCATCGAGAACGTCTCCCTCGCCGCAATGGACGATGACACGAAGAGCCGCTACCGCGCGCGGCGGATGGGGTTCGTGTTTCAATCGTACAACCTGCTGCCGGTGCTCTCCGCCGTAGAAAACGTCGAGCTCCCGCTCCTCGTCGCGCGCGTGCCCGCTCGAGAGTCACGTCGCATGGCGCTCGGTCTCCTCAAGCAGGTCGACCTCGAAGGTTGGGCGGAGCACAAGCCGGCGCAGCTGAGCGCGGGTCAGCAACAGCGGGTCGCGATC
>DATEGJ010000176.1:0-5532 GCA_035280105.1 Thermoplasmata archaeon | reverse complement strand
TCGATGGCATTGATGGTCTCGTGCTCTCGGGGGGCGCCCCTCGGGTCGGGATTGACGCCGGCAAGATGGGACGAAACGGGGACTACCTTGATGATTTCGAAGGACCCATCCTGGGGATCTGTGCGGGCCACCAATACATGGCGAAGCATTTCGGCGGCGATGCGGCTCCGTCGAAGGTGCCGGAGTTCGGCAAGTCGGTGGTTGACGTGCAGACTCCGGACGTCCTCTTCGATGGTTTGCCGAGTCGCTTCGAGGTCTGGGAATCACACAACGACGAGGTCACTCTCCTTCCGCCGAAATTCGTCGGACTCGCGAGCTCGCCGAATTGCAACATCCAAGCGATGCGACACGAGAGGAAACCTCTCTTCGGCCTCCAATTTCATCCCGAGGTCGAGCACACGCAGTTTGGCGGAGAAATCTTCCAAAACTTCCTAAACGTCTGCGAAGGTTCCCGCTGAGCAGAGACAACGCGGGATTTATCGGAGAACGACGATCTTCCCGCGTGCCGACCAGCGAACTCCGCACGAAGATTCTCAACGACGCGTTGCGGGCGCGGAAGGGCGAGGCCTTCGAGAAGGCCTTGGGTCGCGCGGTCCGTCACCATGGCGGGTCCTACGCGGAGTATGTCGCGATTATCGCGGAGGTACGAGAGTATGCGCGTTCGCACGAGATCGACTTGCGGGAGGCCGCTCGAGCGATCTCACGTCAATTGTAGATCTCGGGATTCACCAAGAATTCGGGTCGTTTCCCATCGAGGACCTTGATCACCTGTCCTACGATGATGGCGCCCGCCCGCGCTTGAGCCTCCTGCGTCGATGCCGCGAGGTGAGGCGTAAACACCACGTTGGGGGCGGAGAGCAGCGGGCTTCCGGCGGGAGGTTCGCGTTCAAAGACGTCGATCGCGGCGCCCGAGATCGTGCCCCGCCGGAGGGCTTCTGCAAGCGCCGCCTCCTGGATAATCTCCCCACGGGCGCAGTTCACGAGCACGGCTGTCGACTTCATAAGCGCAAACTCCGCAGGCCCGACAAGTCCCTTCGTCTCCGGAGTCAATGCCGCGTGGACGCTCAGGACATCGGTCTGTCGAAACAGGGTCTCCCGGTCGACCAACCGGACTCCGATTGAATTGGCGACCTGCGGCGCGAGGTAGGGGTCGTAGGCGATGACGTCCATCCCGAACGCCTGAGCACGCTTCGCGACCTCCGCGCCGATCCTGCCGGAGCCGAGGAGACCGAGCGTCTTGCCGTGAAGTTCTCGTCCTTCGAGCTTCTTCTTGTCCCATTTACCGTCTTTGATGGATCGGTCGGCCTCTGGAAGATGGCGGAAGAGAGAGATCATGTGACCGATGGCCAGCTCTGCGACGCTAATCGTGCTCGCGTTTGGCGCGTTCACGACCGCAATTTTTCGCGCGGTGGCGGCCGCGACGTCGATGTTGTCGACACCCACCCCGGCTCGTCCGACGACCTTCAAGTTCTTGGCCTGATCGAGGACATCTTTCGTGACTTTTGTGCGACTCCGCACGATGAGCGCGTGGTAGGGCACGATCGCATCGAGGATCCGCTTCGCGTCAAGCTCTTCTACGTGGACATCGTGGGTCTTCTGCAGAGCCGCGAGAGCATCCGACTCGAGCCCATCCGTGACCAGGATTTTCATGAGACGGCGCGCTGAATGGCGGGTTCGTCATAAAAAGCCGTCAGGCTAGCAGGGCGAGAAGCGTGAGGGCGAGCAGCGCGAAGAACAGGACGACGCCAACCAGGAGCATGAGGCGGGTCATCCGGGAATCCGATCCAAAAACGATCGGCAGAGGTCCGAGGAAGACGACCCCGCCCCATCGGCGAGCCGGCGCAAGCGCGGCCGGTTGAGCATCAATCGGCTGCAGTCCTTCCTGCGTTTGCGCAGCGGCAAGACTCCAGGGCCAGAAGAGGGTCAGCGTGAAGAAACCGGCGAAGATGAAGAGGATACCGAGGAGAGCCAGGGGACCGCTTCCGGTCACGACCGGCACGATGACGACCAGATACACCGTCGCTTCGCCCCGCGTGAGCGCGAGAGCGAGAAGCCCGAGTCCGGCGATCAAAAGGATGGGGCCGAGGAGTTGTCCGAGTCGCACGATGGTCCGAGTTCTCGAGCAGGCTATAGCTTTGTCCTTGTGGATCGACTTTTCGACACGAACGCCTGCAAGGGGACCACCTGCAATTCCCCTGAGCGGGATTCTTCGATGGCCTGTGCGGCGGCCTCCGCCGCCTGAATCGTGGCGATGAAGGGGATGTTCAACTCGACCGCGAGGCGGCGCATCATGTAACCGTCCCGGCGGGCACCCGTCGAGTTCGTCGGCGTGTTGATCACAAGCTGAATCTCGCCGCGGCGCATGAGACCCAGCGCATCCGGCGACTGATTCTCGCTGATGCGGTACACGGTCGTCGCCTCGACGCCATGCTCCCGCAGGAATTGGGCGGTCCCGCGCGTCGCGTAGAGGCGCAGGCTCAGTCGAGTGAGGCGCGCGGCGATCGGGAGGATGGCGGGCTTGTCCTCATCGCGGACCGTCATATACACGGCCCCGCTCCCCGGGAGGGGATTCCCCGCCGCGAGCATCGCCTTGTAGTACGCGCGTCCCAGGGATCGGTCGATGCCCATGACCTCCCCCGTGCTCTTCATCTCCGGCCCGAGGATCGTATCGACGCCGGGGAGTCGCTGAAACGGGAAGACCGGCGCTTTGACCGCCACGTGATCGATCCGAGCTTCCCCGACGCGTCCCAGGTCGCGGAGCGAGTGTCCGAGCATCACTTTCGTCGCGAGCTTCGCGAGCGACACACCGATCGCCTTCGAGACATACGGGGCCGTGCGACTCGCTCGCGGATTCGCCTCGAGGACGTAGACCTCATCATCTTTCACCGCCAGTTGGAGATTCATCAGACCGCGGATGTTCAGGGCGGCGCTGATCTTTCGCGTGATCGACCCGATGTCCGCAATCGTCTGGGGCGAAAGGGTTTGCGCCGGCAACACGCAGGCGGCGTCACCCGAGTGGATCCCCGCTTCCTCGATGTGCTCCTGGATCCCGCCGATGAAGATATCGCGGCCGTCCGCGACGACGTCGACGTCCACCTCCGTCGCATGCGCAAGATACCGGTCCACGAGGACCGGATGTTCCTTCGATACTCGGATCGCGGATACCATGAACCGCTCCAAGTCGTCCTCGCTGTGAACGATCTCCATCCCCCGCCCGCCGAGGACGTAGGACGGCCGGACGAGCACCGGATATCCGATGCCGGCGGCGAGGTCACGGACCTCGGCGAAACTGTAGCCGGACGCCGCGTCGGGCTGACGGATGTGCAATCGTTTCATGAGCGCCGCAAATTTTCGGCGGTCTTCCGCGAGATCGATGAACCGGGGCGGCGTGCCGAGGATGCGCGTCCGGGAGCGCCGGCGGGCAAGGGCCTTCGCCAGGGGAACCGCCAAGTTGATCGAGGTCTGCCCGCCGAACTGCAGGATGATCCCGTCCGGCCGCTCCTCTTCGACGATGTTCAGGACGTCCTCGAGGAGGAGGGGCTCGAAGTACAGTCGGGTGGAGATGTCGAAGTCTGTCGAGACCGTCTCCGGATTGTTGTTCGCGATGATCGCCGCCACGCCTTCCTCCTGCAAGGCGACGATTCCCTGGACGCAGCAGTAATCGAACTCGACGCCTTGGCCGATCCGAATGGGGCCGCTGCCGACGATGAGAACCTTCCGACCTCTGAGCCGCCGAGTTTCGCTCGCCTCTTCATACGTCGAATAGAAGTACGGTGTGCGGGCCTCGAATTCGCCTCCGCAGGTGTCGACCATCTTGTAGGCGACGCGTGGTCTGTCCTGCCGGATCGCCTCCTCGGGCTTCGCGACAAGGGAGGAAATTGACTCGTCGGCGAAACCGAATCGCTTCGCCTCGGCGAGGACCGGCCTGGCGGTCGGGGTTTCGCGGAGTTTGGATTCCAGTGCGACCAGGTGTTGCATTTTGGCGATGAAGAACGGATCCCAGTCCGTCAAGGCGGCGATTTTCTCAACGCCCATCCCTCGCCTGATCGCCTCCGCGATGGCAAAGACCCGCTGATCCGTCGGTTCCCGAAGCTCCTGGAGGATCGCCTCGTCCGTCCAGTCGAGCGGTTCGAGGCCGACGCGATCGATTTCGAGCGATCGAAGCGCCTTCAGGAATGATTCCTCGAACGTTCGCCCGATCGCCATGACCTCCCCGGTGCTCTTCATCGACGTCCCGATACGGCGATCGACGGTCGGGAATTTGTCGAAGGGCCATCGCGGAATCTTCGTCACGACGTAGTCGAGGGTCGGTTCGAACGAGGCGAGGGTCTTCCCGGTGACCGGGTTCGGAATCTCATCGAGGCGGAGTCCGATCGCAATCTTTGCCGCGATGCGCGCAATCGGATAGCCGGTCGCCTTCGACGCGAGTGCGGACGATCGGGAGACGCGCGGATTGACCTCGATGACCCGGTATTCTCCCGTTTTCGGATGGACGGCGAATTGAATGTTGCAGCCGCCTTCGATGCCGAGGACCCGGATGATTCGCAAGGCCGCCGAACGGAGCGTCTGGTGGTCCGCGTCGCTCAAGGTCTGGGCGGGCGCGACGACGATCGACTCGCCCGTGTGGATGCCCATCGGATCGAGATTCTCCATGTTGCAGATCGTGATGCAGTTGTCCGCCCCGTCGCGGACGACCTCGTACTCGAACTCCTTCCACCCGAGCACGGACTCTTCGACGAGCACCTGCTTGATTCGCGAGTAGGCAATTCCCATGCCCACGATCTGTTCGAGTTCCTCCTGCGAGCGCGCGACCCCGCTCCCGCTGCCGCCCAATGTGTACGCCGCACGGACGATCACCGGGTAGCCGATCTCCGCAACGAACGCGCGCGCCGCACCGAGGTCGGAGACCGCTTTGCTCCGCGGGACCGGCTCCCCGATCGAACGCATCAAGTCCGCGAACCGTTCCCAGTTCTCGCCGGCCGTGATCGCCTCGAGCTTCGTCCCCAAGAGTTCGACGCCGTACCGAGCCAGAATTCCCGCTTCCGCCAGCTCGCTGCACAGATTCAACGCGGTCTGGCCGCCCATCCCGCTCAGGATGCCTTGCGGCCTTTCCTTCGCGATGATTTTCTCGAGGAACTCGACGGTCAGCGGTTCGACGTAAACCGCGTCGGCGGTCTCCGGGTCCGTCTGAATCGTCGCAGGATTGCTGTTCACCAGGACGACCCGGACTCCTTCTTCCCTCAGAGACCGACAAGCCTGGGAGCCGGAATAATCGAACTCGGCGGCCTGGCCGATCACAATGGGCCCGGACCCGATCACCATCGCGGTCCGGAGGTCCTCTCGCTTAGGCATCGTCGCTTCTCCGGCCGGCCTACGCCCCCTTGAGCGACGCGACGAAGTCGCGGAAGATGTACTCGTTGTCCCATGGCCCCGGACGGGCTTCCGGGTGGTATTGCACCGAGAAGATCGGGAGCGATCGATGGGCCATTCCTTCCACGGTGCCGTCGTTGAGGTTCCGATGGGTCACTTCGA
>DATEGJ010000175.1:0-2632 GCA_035280105.1 Thermoplasmata archaeon | reverse complement strand
GGGACCGTCGGCGGTCGGACTGTCGTCACGAACATATCCCGCATGGCGGACCTCACGGTGAGCGGCAATGTCGTGCACTACAACCTCAAGTGGGACCAGGAGATCACCGGCTGGACGTTCGAGCCGGGCAACACGGTGGGGAACGCCCACCGGATCCTTCTTGAAGTCGGCGCGATCGTCGGGAACTGGATTCCCGCCGCGCTCGTCGACGCGTGGTTCGAGACCCGCGTGATGGACCGGATGGGAGAGACCGGGACCGCGCAATACACGACCGCCGCGGGGGCTCAAACCTCGAACGAATCGAGCGGAACCTACGCGGCAGCCCGCCGACTCCAGAACCCGGCCGTCGATTTCGGCGGGAACTGGACCCGCATCGCGCGGCTCGAGTGGGTCGGTACCAGCGTCGTCGATGGCGTCAATCGACCGGTCTTCGGCCAGATCGTTGCAGGCCTTCGCTTTGCGACGCTCCACGACGGAAACTTGTTTGCCGGCTTCGTCCTCCTCGCCGGGCTGAGCTTCCGAGGCGGCGCAACGATCGTCCATGACCCGACAGTCAGTTCGGATGTCCAAGCGGACCTCGCGCTTCCCGGAACGACGGCCGCCGGTCCCGCACCGATCTTCCTCGCCGCGGTCGGTGCCGTTGTCGTAATTGCCGCGCTCCTAGCGATCGCCTTCCTCGTCCGGAAGCGTCGGAAGAAGGACGAACTGCCTCCCCCGCCGCCCGACGAGTGAGGGAGAACTGGGCGGCTCCCACCACACCTTTTCTCGTTTTGATTGCCATGCAATTGTTCATTTTATAAACGATTATGTATATGTAATACGACGTCCATTCTAATCTGTGGCAGCGACGGACGAAGTGGATCTCGGTGGCCTCGACGCGGGATTCTCGTCGGCCAAACGACAGATCCTCCTGACATTGAAACAACGAGGGAGCGTCTCTCTCACGGATCTCTCGGCCGAGCTGCGGATTTCCAAGATGGCCACGCTAAAACATCTAAACGCCCTCGAAGCGAAGGGACTCGTCGAGCGATCAACGAAGGCGGGCGGTCGGGGCCGTCCCCGAGCGTTTTTCAATCTAAGCCGGCGTTCGACGACGCTATTCCCAGAGGCGTACACGCACATGACGCTCAGCGCCCTCGGCTTCATCGAAGACAAGATGGGCCGCGAGGGCGTCGTGCGCCTCCTCAAGCAGCGCGCCCAGGAGGTCCTCGATACGAACCGAAATCGGGTGGCCGACGGCCCGTTGCGGGAGAGGGTTTCCGAGCTCGTCAAGATTCGCGACGAGGGCGGGTACATGGCCGAGCTCGGCCACGCCGCAGGCCGCACCGTAGAAATGTTCGAGCACAACTGCCCAATCATGGCCGTCGCCGAAACGTATCCGGAGGCGTGCACCGTCGAACGGGAGCTGTTCCAGTCCCTGTTGCGCGCCGATGTTGAGACATCCCACCGGGTCGTCGCGGGCGATCCTGTGTGCCGCTTCCTGATTCGGAAACGCGCTGAAGGCAAGCCGTGATCGTGCGAACGCGCGGCTCACGATTCAACACATGACTTCCGTGCGTCATCCCCGACCCCCAATCCTTTTCCGTCTGTCGACCGTGCACGGCTCTCATGGATTGGAGCGCGTGGCGCGACGAGTTTCCGACGTTCCGACGCACGATGTATCTGAACACCTGCTCCCTCGCGCCCCTGTCCCGACGCGTGCGCGCCGCGCAAGAACAATTCTTCGATGAATGGGAGGCCCTTGGCGCGTCGGCGTGGTATGAAAGATGGATGTCGGCCCTTCACGATCTGCGAGAAAAAGTCGCACGAATCCTCGGTGCACGATCCGATGAGATCGCCCTCGCCCCGAGTGTTTCGGTCGCCCTGTCGTCCGTTGCGAGTGCGGTCGACTACCGCAGCCGACCTCGGGTCGTGATGTCAGAGATCGATTTCCCCACCCTCGCCTACCAGTGGGCGGTGAAGCCGGAAGCCGCTCCGATCCTCGTGGCGTCAGAAGGCCGCGTCACGGTTCGGCCGGAGGCGTTCGAACATGCGGTCGATGATCGCACGTCGATTGTCGCGACCTCCCATGTCTACTACACGAGCGGCGCGATCCAAGATATCGCTCGCGTCGCTCGGATCGCCCACCGCCACGGGGCCCTCGCCATAGTCGACGCCTACCAGGCGACCGGCCAACTCCCAACCGATGTCAAAGCCGCCGACGTCGACGTCCTCGTCACGGGAGGACTCAAGTGGCTCCTCGGGGGGACGGGCATCGCCTTCCTCTATGTCCGAAAGGCGTTGATCCCGAAGCTGTCGCCGACGATCGCCGGGTGGTTTGGGAACGCCCGGATGTTCGACTTCGATCCAAAGGCGTTCGCGTTTCATGACACCGCTCGCCGCTTCGAACTCGGGACCCCATCCCTCGCCGCGGTCTACGCGGCCTCCGCAGGTCTCGACATCGTTCTGGAGATTGGCGTCGATCGCCTGAGACAGCGCACAACGCAGGTGACGACAGACCTCATCGAGCGACTGGGCGCCGCGGGATTCGAAATCCGGACGCCTGCCTCGCCGGACGACCGCGCGGGTATCGTCATGATCCCGGCGAAGGATCCTGCGAAAACGGTGAAAGCCCTGGCAACACGGAAGTTCA
>DATEGJ010000174.1:0-3899 GCA_035280105.1 Thermoplasmata archaeon | reverse complement strand
CACCGGACGCCATCCGTGGCAAGTCGAACCGGTGTGGCGGCGAGAGAAGCCCGGCATGTCCCGCGTCGAGAAAGTGCCGCCTCGTTGGACCTTCGCCACGGATGCGTTCGATCGGATCACCGATCGCGACGTCCGGCAGGGCTGGGACGATGTCGCATCGTGGTGGGTCGGCCGCTACTCGGACATGGGAGACATCAACCGGGAATGGGTCATCGACCCCGCCCTCTTCGAGATGGCCGGCGACGTCCGGAACCTTCGGGTCCTCGACGCGGGGTGCGGAAACGGCTACCTCTCTCGCGTCCTCGCGAAACGAGGCGCGCATGTGACGGGTGTCGACCTTTCCTCGAAGCTCCTCAAGGAGGCGAAAGCCCAGGAGACCCGCGCGCCTCTCGGGATCGGTTTCCTGCAGCGCGACCTCGCTCGACTCACCTCGATCGCTGATAATTCGTTCGATCTCGTGGTGGCGAACGTCGTCCTGCAAGATGTCCGGCGCTTGGACGAGGCCGTCAAGGAAATCGCTCGGGTCCTGAAGCCGCGAGGGCGATTCCTCTTCAGCATCACACACCCCTCATTCGACGTTCCGCCATCGCATTGGGTTCGAGAACCCGAGGACACGGAACGTCCGGAGGAACGTCCCTTCATGTCGGTGGATCGCTACTTCGATCGGGTCTCGTTGACCTGGGCTCCTCGCGGCCTCCCTCCGGTCGTGGGCTTTCACCGCCCCCTCCGAGATTTCACGGACGCCCTGTTCGAGGCAGGACTCGTCATGCTTCGCCTCGAGGAACCGATCCCCCTTCCGCAGGCACTCCGCACGCATTATCGGCAATTCGCTGACCAGGTGCGCGTCCCCAACTTCCTCATCGTCGAGGCGCGGAAGGGTTGAGGCGGTATTCGCAAACGTGAACCGTGTTCCCGGAGGTTTAAATCCGACGAGCTGCTAAGGAGGAGCGGTGACGATTCATGACTGACCAACCAACTCAGGTGACGCAGAAACAGGCTGGCGTGGTCGACGGACCGATTCACGCGACCGATGCGGAGTTCGACCGGGTTGTCAAAGAACATCCCTACGTCATCGTCGACTTCTGGGCGGAGTGGTGCGCGCCGTGCCGCGCGATCGCTCCGATGATCGAAGAACTCGCGAAGAAGTACGCGGGCAAGGCCGTCTTCGTCAAAGTGAATACCGACGAGAACCCGAGGACGCCGCAGGCGTTCATGGTCATGGGCATCCCGACGCTACTCTTCTTCAAGAACGGGAAGCTTGTCGACCAGGTCGTCGGCGCAATGCCGCGCGGCCCGTTTGAGGAACGTGTCAAGAAGTATCTCTCGTGACGACATCTAGAAATACCAACGCAGTCCTTCGAGGGGTTCGAGACGATGGGAAGCCTCATCGAAATGCTGGCGAGCAAGAAGAAGCCCCTCGCGCAAGGGCCCGCGGTAGAACCGAGCACGGTGATCTTGCCGGTGTTGCGCAAGGAGCACGAGGGCTCGTGCGGCGAGAACTGCGGCTGCTCCGGCGAAGGGGAAAGCGGCTGCTGCGGCGGTTGAGCCGCTCCCCTGCGACGTCTTTTCGCAATTGAGAATCAGCGGGGATAACCACCCCGCCCCGCTTATATACCATAGAATGCCAACGATTCCTCCATACGGGGAGGACGCGAACATGGACCCTCTTGAAGCGTCGAGGCTCGTAACCGACGAGTATTCGGCGAAGATCCTCGTGGCTACATTCAAGAAGGCGAAATCGGCCATCGACCTGAGCCGCGAGTACGGCATCCCGATCGCCGCGTGCTATCGACGCATCCACGCCCTCGAACGCGCCGCCCTGATCCGGTGCACCGAACGGGCGCTCACGCAAAAGGGCAAGCGCATCTCCCTCTACATGTCCCAACTCAAGAACGCGTACATCTTCTTCGAGAACGGCCGCCTGCGGGTTCGATTCCAGCTCGCGACTGGCATCACGAAGGACTTCGGCGGCGACTGGAAGGCGGTCGACGTCGTCGAACCGGACGTGCCTTCCCCAACCCTATAACCCCTCCTCCACAACCCACAGGCAGGACCGAGAACCCCTCGTCCTGCCCTTTTTATTCCCTCCGTGGAGCGGGCGTGTTTGTCTGCCTTCTCAATGCCTAGGGCCCCGGTTGACAAAGCCGTCCAACGATGTATCTGTCGGACACAATCCGGTGGGTTTCAGGGTTGAGACCATTGACAATTTCCTCTAATACGACCACCCGAAATAGGCCGCATGCCATGGATCGGGACCGGATGAAGTACCTGTTCAAGGAGGTCCTCGGCGTCGACGTGGACGACGTCGTTCGGAAGGTCGTCGCGACGATCGCCGTCGAGCGCGCCAAGCAAGCGCAGAAGAACACGAAGGACTGGAAACAATACATGGCCGCGGAAGGCGGGATCGTGATCCTGCCGTCGAACGTCACCCAGTTGGGGCGGAAGGACTCGGAACGATAGGCGGCCGTGAGTAGGGACGATCGCTCTCCCGGTCGTGGGCCGCCGCGGCGGCTATTCTTTAAATCAATCGTATGAATATGGGGCCTGATGTCGGGCTTTCGAGGGAGAGACGTCCTCTCGATCCGCGACTTCTCCCGAGCCGACATCGACCTGGTTTTGAAGACCGCTCGGAAGATGGTGCCCTTCGCCGTTGGCGACAAACGGTCGCGCGCTCTCGAAGGAAAGATTCTCTCGACGCTCTTCTACGAGCCGTCGACTCGAACGCGCCTCTCGTTCGAAAGCGCGATGGCCCGTCTCGGCGGCCGCGTGGTTGGCTTCAGCGGCACCGAAGGGACCTCGGTTCAAAAAGGCGAGACGCTCGCCGACACGATCCGGATGGTCGAATCGTACAGCGACGCGATCGTGTTGCGGCATCCGCACGAGGGAGCCGCTCGCCTAGCGGCGGAATTCACGGAGAAGCCGGTCATCAACGCCGGCGACGGCGCGGGCCAGCACCCGACGCAGACTCTCCTCGACCTGTACACGATCTGGGATGAGAAAGGCATCTTTGAGGGACAGAACGTCACCCTCGTCGGCGATCTGAAGTACGGTCGAACAGTCCACTCGCTCGCCTACGCACTCGCGGAGGTCGGGGCCCACTTGACGTTCGTCAGCCCGCCCACCCTCGAGATGCCACCCGAGATTCTCGAACTGGTGAAGGAAAAGGGCCTCTCCTTCCGCGCGTCGCACCGACTTGAGGAGGTCATCCGCGACGCCGACGTCCTCTATGTGACCCGGATCCAGCGAGAGCGGTTCCCGGATCCACAGGAGTACGAGAAAGTCGCGGGGTCCTACCGCATCGACATGGACGTGTTGAGGGACGCGAAGCGCGGCCTCATCATCATGCATCCGCTGCCTCGAGTCACGGAGATTGCGCCCGAGGTGGACCGAACGAAACATGCAGCATACTTCAAGCAAGCATCCAACGCCGTCCCGGTCCGGATGGCGCTCCTCGACCTGATCCTCGGGGAAGGGGCATGAGGGAACTCCGCGTCACGCCAATCAAGAACGGGACCGTGATCGACCACATCCCGGCGGGCCTTGCGCTGAAGGTCCTCAAGATTCTCGGCATCGGGGACGCGGTGACGTCCACGGTGACGGTCGCGATGCACGTCCCGAGTCAGGCGATGGGATGGAAGGACATCGTCAAGGTCGAGGACCGCGAGCTCGGGGGACGCGAGCTCGACAAGATTGCGCTCATTGCCCCTACAGCGACGGTCAACGTAATCCGAAACTACAACGTCGCCGAGAAACGCCCGCTCGCTCTCCCGGACCGGGCGGTCGGCATCCTGCGCTGTGCGAATCCGAACTGCATCTCGAATGTTCCCGAACCGATCGAGTCATCCTTTGTCGTTCGCTCGAAGAGTCCGCTCCGGGTGTTCTGCCGATACTGCGACCGG
>DATEGJ010000173.1:0-5893 GCA_035280105.1 Thermoplasmata archaeon | reverse complement strand
GACCGTGAGCCATTACCACTATGACCATCACAATCCCGATGCGCCATCGATCTACCGCGGCAAAGTCGCGTTACTGAAGGACGGGAAGTTCCACATCAATCGGAGCCAGCGCGAGCGCGCCGGCGCCTTTGTCCGGGCGCTGAAGAAATATCCGAAGGAAGTCCAAGTCGCGGACGGGAACCAGATGGATTTCGGCGGCACCGAACTCACGTTTTCCCCGGCCTTGCCGCATGGCTACAACGACGAACTGGGGTACGTCGTCATGACGCGGATCGCCCAGGGGAGTGAAGTCTTCGTCCACACGGCGGACGTACTCGGACCGCCCCTGAAGGAACACCTATCGTTCCTCATCGACGCGCAGCCGACGGTCCTCTACGTCGACGGTCCCATGACCCATATGCCGGAGAACTATCCGGACGAACACGTCAAACGATCCCTGTCCCATCTCCTCAGAATCCTTCGGACGACGAACGTTCGCACGCTCATCCTCGACCATCACATCCTCCGCGACCGAAATTGGCGGGTGCGGATGGAGCTCGTGTTCAAGGGCGCCGCGGACCACGAGGTCGCCGTCTTGACGGCGGCGGAATTCGCCGGCAAGCCCGTCGAGCAGCTGGAGGCGAACCGAGACAAACTCTACGGAATCGACACACCCACTCCGAAAGGCATAAGTGGACCCGGTCCATCGGAGAGATGAATGGCGAAGGTGCACCACTGCCCGAACGACGGCGTGCAGCCGTGCAACGCGGCGGGCAGCATCGTCCACGTGTGTCCGATCTGTTACGCCCGATGGGAGGAGGTCATCCCGGAGGACAAGCCGTCTCCCGCGCCGACGCCCACTACCGTACCCCGCGCACCCTCGCCGACCGCCGCGTGACCATGACGGTGCCGTCGTCTTCGGGGACCTCGCGCGACGACGGAATCCGAGAGACCCTCGCCGAGGTTCGGCGGGAGATCGCGTGTCGCGTCTGCGACGGCGACATCAAACGGTGTCGGCTCGCGATCTGTCCGTACCTCGACCGGGTGCGGACGTGGTTCGAAGACCGACGTGATCTTCGGACGACCAACCTGTTCGGCGCCTCGCCTCCGAGCGCGTTTGTCGGGTCGTGGGGCTATCCGAAGGTCCTCGTGGGTCCGCTGGTCCCTCCCGTCATCGACGAGGACACCTCGATCCTCGATGCGTCGGAGTCCTGGTTGTCGTACGAACTCCCGGAGATCCTGCGCTTCCGGCTTTCCCTGGTCCGCGGGAAGGCGCCGCGTCGCGTGGCGGAGGCCCGCGCCCCCGACTCAATCCTGTCGACGATCCAGGAGGGCGCGATGGCTTCACGCCCCATCGACACCGAAATGTGGTTCACGAAGAAGCCGTCCCTCGTGAGTCCGTTCTCGGCCCGCGCGCCGCCCAGCGGCCCCAGTGCCGATTTGGAGAAGATCGACCTCGCCTCGAATCCGTCCGTGCCGCGGCGGGTCGACGACCTCGTCTCGGACACGGACGTCCGCGCGGGCGAGGCGGTCGGCGACCTGTACGACCACGGGATCACGCAGAGCCAGATCACCCGCATCTTCTCCGTCGGCCTGCTGGGGACGAAAGAACGAAGGCGGCTCGTCCCGACCGAATGGTCGATCACCGCCGTCGACGACATCCTCGCGAAGCAGCTCGTCCGTGACGTCCGCGGCTTCCCCTGGATCAACGATGTCGAGGTGCGGAGTGCGAGCGGCCTTGCGAACAACGTCGCCGTGCTGCTGTTCCCGCAAGCGTTCATGTTCGAAGGCATGGAAGCCTGGAACCTCGCCGCAAGTCCGACGCCGGCCCACGACCACGAGCTCGCCGGCGGTCGGACGACGTACCCGGACCAGATCGCCGGCGCGTACCATGCGACGCGCTTGCCGGTCCTGGAACATCTCACCGCGAGACGCCGCCAGGCTGGGGCAATCGTCTTCATGGAGGTCTACGACGACTGGGTGCCCCTCGGAGTGTGGCGGTATCGGGAACTCGCGCGCGCGGCCCTGCGGAAACCGGCCGCGCGATACGATACCCTCGCGGACGCGGAATCGGACCTGAGCCGGCGACTTTGGCTCCCCCTCGCGAACTGGTGGCGGGCGAGCGCCCTTCGGACCTATCTGCGGACCCAGAAGCGGATCACGTCGTATGTGTAAGGCCATCGGGCCCTCCTCCTAGCATGGAGAATTCTACCTCTAACAGAGGTAGAAGCCTTTGGGGTTCGCCGGCGAAGCCATGGCCTCCCGTCGTCGCGCGACCCGACCCCCACCTCGAATCCGTCAGGTGGCTTGCAACCTTGCCGCCCCCGCGTATCGTAGTCCCGGCCCAAACCGACCGTCGTACCTGATTCGGCGACGAGAAACTTCTTGTCCCGGGGTCCATCTCCTCCGCTGTGGAGTCCGGCGAAAAGCGTCTCGTGGAGCTGAAGGCCCGGTACGAGGATCTGGGAAAAGCTCGCGCTTTGTTATCCGGCGCCGTCCATGTTGGCACCTTCCGACAGGTCGACAAGTACTTCTCACTAGGCGAGCGGCGGCTGAAGCTCCGATCGATCGAAGGCGCGAAGGAAGGCCAACTCGTCTACTATGAGCGTCCCGACGTCGACCGGGTCAAGGAGAGCCGCGTCCTCCTCGCGGACATCCCGGATACCGCGGTTGTCGGCGAGATCCTCCGTCGTGTCCTGCCTGTGAAGGCGGAGGTCCGCAAGACCCGCGAAGTGTACTCCTTCCAGGGAGTGCAGGTCCACCTCGACACGGTCAAGGGCCTCGGGAAGTTCCTCGAATTCGAGAAGGTCCTCTCGAGCGAATCGGAGCGAGACGATGCGGTGATGCGGCTCGACTCGTTGCGCCTCTACTTCCAGATCGCGGACGAGGATCTGATGGCCTCTTCGTACAGCGACCTGCTCGAATCGCAGTAGGCTTACTCGAGCTCGAACGCACGGACCTTCTCGTTCCGCCGAAGGGCCTCGAGGAGGTCGGGCACTTCGCGTGGCTTGACGCGCACCTGGGCCGTGAGTCCGACTTCGTGCGCCTCCTTGTCGATCCGGAACCGCTCGAAGTGCGTTAGGCCCGGCGGGAGCAAGACCTCAAGCTCCTCGACGCGGATCGGATTCGCGATCGTCAGATGGACGATCTTCGAGTGGGATCCGACGCCTTTGCTCTCGAGGTACCGGTCTGTCACGATGACCGCCCACACGATCCCATAGTTGACGAAGACGAGGAGGTAGAAACCGGCTCCCGCCGCGACGCCGAGAGCCGCCATCGCCCACACGAGGGCGGCGGTCGTGAAGCCGAACACGCGGTCGTTCGCGCGAATCAACGCGCCCGCACCGAGGAAGCCGATGCCCGTAATGACGCCGCCGAGCAGCGGGAGGGGATTCTGGTCCTCGAGGTTGATCGCGAGGATCGACAGGGCCGCGGCGCCGGTTGACACGAAGATGAACGTCCCGAAGCTCACGGGTTTGCGCCGCAGTTGCCGCTCGAGGCCGATCCCGAACGCAAGGGCGAAAACCAAGAGGAGTCGGAAAACACTCTCTGTCGGATCGATCAATCGCGGCCCATCCCGTCCCGCCGGCGTCCCGTCGGGATGCGCCGCATGCGTGGCGCGGCTATTTCTCCCCTTTGTCAACCGCGGGGCGCGCACTCGGTCGACCCATCCGATGCGACCCGCAGGACTACGGTCGCCCGTGCGGCGGGCCGATCGTCGGGAGTTCGAGCATCGGCTCGATGGTCGGATCGAGTCCTTTCATCGCGCTCTCCTGGAGGATCAGCGCGTGCGCCTGATCGGCGATCGACCACGGCATGACGCCGGGGGCCGAAGCCATCGGCTGCTTCCCGCCATTCAGCAGGTCGCGGTAGTATGGCATCCAGGCGGACAGGATCTCCCGTGGGTTCACGAAGCTCGAGGTGGCGTAGTATTGGTACCACGCGCACTGGATGTCGCACGCCGCCATCCGCTGCCGTCGTTCGCGCGCGTCGATCGACTCGACGTACGTCATGAGGTCGGAATCGATCAGGTTGATCGTCTTCTCCTCGAGCACGCGGCAGGGGTACCACAGGAAGCCATCCGCATCCACGATGATCGACGACGTGTCGCAGCCGTGGTCCCATGTGATCCGGTTGAAGTAGCCGTCCGGAGAGATGATGACGCCGGGATACTTCTTCTTCAGGTCCAGGCCAACCTTCGACATCGACCAGAGGTCGGGCAGGTGGTCCTTCGTGTTCTTCAGGTGGACGGCGCACATGACGACCGCCTTGACGCCGGCGTCGTGGCACCGCTTGATCTTCTGCTCGAGTGCGCCGACATCGTTCTTCGTCACGACGATTTGCACCGTGACAATCGAGCCCCACTTCGTGTACTCCTCGAGCTCGTCGTACATGTCGAGGTTCTTGTGGCCCTCGTCGATCGAGATGTGCAGGAAGTCGATGTACTTCCCGTATTCCGGCATCGGATAGCGGGCCTGCATGTCCCGCTCCGACGTCGTGAAGAGGAGGTACCACGGCTTCTCGTACTGGTACCGGAGCAGCTCGCCGATGTCGTCCCGGACGAGCGGATCGCCCCCTTCGAAGCTGCAGACGATGACCGACGACCGCGCCAGGTTGTCGAGGACCGCCTTGACGTCCTCCGTCGGCATGTCTTTCCACTTGTTCTTGACGTGCCAACAGTTGCAGAAGGAACAGGTGAAGTTGCATCGGCGCGTGAGCTTGAAGGAACAGTAGAACGGGTAGATGGCCTCCTTCGCCATCTTGTTCCTCAGGATCTGTCCGCCGACTTGGAGGAATCGCTTCTTCGGGATCTTCCTCATGACCCGCCGGCCCGCCATCGCCCTCGCCGGGATAATGCTTTCCCGTGTACCGTTCCGAGACGAGAACCCCTGGGTCCAGCGTGCTAGCGCGAGCGGGCTGCAAACCCAAGCACGACACCCAAAACGATGCCGCCCAGGAGACCGAGACCCACCCAGAGGGCCAGGTTGCCCGTCGCCGCCCCCATCGCCGCGCCGACCCCGACACCGACCGCGATCCCGACCCCGAGATACTCGTTGCGAGGTCGCTTCACGCCTTTCGCAGCGGACAGGTTCCCACCCGACGACCCCAAGCGCCGACTTCGCTTAGACATTCGCCATGCCGCGACGCCTCGCGCGGCGCGAGACGATCCAACCGCCCAGCGCAACGACGAGGGCCGTCAGCCCAATGAGCGCTGTCGGGGTGTAGAGAATGAACTCGATCGCCTCGGGAAGCGGGACGAGGACGAGGGAAATGGTGATCGGCGGCGCTCGGAAGAAGAGGACGAAAAGGGGGAGGAACCCGATTGCGGATGCGAGCGCTCGGTCCGGATGACCGCCCCGAGACGCGAACCGCCGGAGCCCCGCCAGCGCCGCGTAATCCAAGGCCGCGAAGAGTCCGAGCAGGGCCAAGGTCGTCGGGATCGTGCCTCGCAAGACCAGGAGCACGCCGCCCAGCACGGCCGCGAGCAAGAGGCTACCGATGCGAGCGATCGCCCCCGGAATCCGTGGCGCGATGCGATCCGCCATGACGGCCGCGGTCGGAGCGAGGATGAATAATCCGGCGGCGATGAGAAACAATCGAGGACCTTGGACTTCCAGCCGAAGCGCGAGGGAGTACGAGAACGCGATCGAGATCCCGCCAAGGGGGAGCGCGAGGAGGAACCCCGGGACGATCGCACGTGGCGACCGAGCATCGCCAACGGCCGTCGGAAGGCGGCCGGGACCCAGGACGATCGGTGGAACGACCAGGAGAGTCGCGAGGACCGTGAAGCTTGGCAAGTCGAACCCCGCAACGAAGCCGATGGCGGTGCCGAAGCCGAGCGACGCAAGCAACACGGATGGCGTCACAGGTCGCCGTACGAGGTACGAGTCAATCGCGAGCAGCGCCCCGATCA
>DATEGJ010000172.1:0-4557 GCA_035280105.1 Thermoplasmata archaeon | reverse complement strand
CGTCGAACGAATCTGCTGCCGGTCCTTGGCGATGCGCTCAAGCCCGAATCGTACGGCTCACGGGTGGAAAGCGTCGAGGTTTTGTATCAAGATGTCGCGCAGCGCGATCAGGGATCGATTTTTTTGCAGAACGCATCGTTCCTTCGATCCGGAGGGACCGGATTCCTCATGATCAAAGCCCGCTCGCACGATGTCGCGGCTGAGCCGCGCAAGGTTTATGCCGCCATTCGCAAGGAGGTCCAAGCCGCCGGACTCGAGGTCCTCGATGTCCGACCTCTCGACCCCTTCGAGAACGACCATGCGGCCCTCGTCGTGCGGAAACCATAGCGTAATGGGTTCGGTACTCGTTGCATCCCTCCTTGTCCCATCAGGCATACCAACGGTTCGCCGAATACTACGACGCTCTGTACCACGGGTTCGTCGATTACGACGGGGACGTCGCATTCTTGGAACGGCTCTTTCGCGAGTACATGAGGCGACGACCCCAATCCATCCTTGATCTCGGTTGTGGAACCGGCAATCACGATCTCCCGCTGCTCCGTCGGGGCTTCGATGTCACAGGCCTTGACGCATCCGCGTCGATGCTCGCCGTCGCGCGTCGCAAAGCCCGTGCCGGACACCTCCGGCTGCGGCTCGAGAAAGCGGACATGCGATCGTTCCGCCTCGGCCAAAAGTTCGATGCGGCGATCTCGATGTTCGGCGCGTTCGGATACCTCCTCTCGAACTCGAGCGTGACGAGCTGCCTCCGAGCCGTGCGTCGGCATCTCGCTGACGATGGCATTTTCGCATTCGAGTATTGGCACACCCCCGGCGTGCGGCCGGGCCACCAATCGTGGATGCAACGGAAACGGGGCGGCCTCGAGATCGTTCGCTTCTCCGATTCGATCTTCGATCCCCGAACGTCGAGGCTCGCGATGAACTTCCAGTTTCTCGTGCTTCGAGGCAACCGCGTTGTGGACCGGTTCGACGAGCTGCACGTTGCCCGAACGTATCGGCGCCAGGAAATGGACCGATTCGTTCAAGGCGCGGGCTTCGATCGCATCGCCGAGTTTGCCGTGACGCCGAGTCGGAAAGATTTCCGTCGCGTTGCACGCGACACGTTCCGAATCATGACGATCGCGAGGCCACGGGCTCAACATTAAATACGCGCCCGCGGTATGCGCTGCCCCTCCCGAGGAACACGATGGCGCGCCTCCATACACACCGAAGAGGAAAGAGCGGCTCGACTCGGCCGTTTCTCCGCGCGAACCCCGAATGGGTGTCCGTGGAAAAGGCAGACCTCGAGGAGACGATCGTTCGGCTCCATCAGGAAGGGCTCTCCGCCGCCGCGATCGGCATTCGACTTCGGGATGCGTATGGCGTTCCGAGCGTCCGACTTGCAACGGGACGGAGCGTCACGCAGATCCTACGTTCGAAAGGCGCGAAGTTCGCGTTGCCGGAAGACTTGGCGAGTCTCATTAAGCGAGCCGCGAGTTTGCAGACCCACCTGAAGGACCACCGGAAGGATCTCAGCAATCGGCGAGGCTTGCAGCTCATTGAGTCGAAGATCCGTCGGCTCTCTCGGTACTACAAGGAACTCGGCGTCATCCCGTCGGACTGGGATTACTCCCTGAAACTGGCGGAGCTCCAAGTGAAGTAGGTGGCCCATGGCGAAGCGCCTGGAGGACCTGGCGCCTCAGGGCGTACTGGACCGGGCCCGGAAGGCCACGGACCTCATCGGTCCCGTCTCGCGGGTTCGCCTGTTCTGCCATTATGACCCCGATGGAACGACGTCTGCCTCGATCCTCGCGAGGGCGCTCATGCGAGAGGGGAAGCGGATCCACGCCACGATGGCCCACGCTCTCGACCGCGCGTCGGTCGAACGGCTGAAAGGGGAAACGAACGAGCTGCTCGTCGTGAGTGACATGGGATCAGGACAACTCGATCTCTTGGAGACGTTGCCGTACCCGGTGGTCGTCCTGGATCATCACAAGCCGACGCGCGACTCCGAGGCGATCGTCCATGTGAATCCGCACTTCGATGGCGTCGACGGCGCGCGAGAGATGTGCGGCGCGACAACAACGTGGCTCTTCACGCTCCTCCTCGACGACCGGAACTGGGACCTCGCCGGTGCGGCGATCGCCGGCGCGCTCAGCGACAAGCAAGGGGTTGGCGGGTTCGTCGGTGTAAACGCCGGTCTCGTCGGCGAGGCGGTGGATCGGAAGATCGTCGTGCCGGAGCGCCGGTTGTCGTTGCGCGACTTGCCTGTTGGCAAGGCGATCGCGCAATCCATCAGTCCCTATTTCCGAGGGCTCTCGGGACGCCCGGACGCGGTCGAAGCCCTCCTTCGCTCCAGCGGATTCGATCCGGGGGCGAGCGTGCGGCAGCTCGATGCGGCATCGCGTCGACGGCTCACGTCGATCCTTGCAACGCAATTGCTCGAGCAGGGGGTCGCGCCGGAAGCCCTCGACACCCTGGTCGAGGATCGGTACTGGATCGAACCGGACCAGATGTACGCGCAAGACCTTGAGGCGTATGTGAACAGCTGCGATCGCCTCGGACGCGAAGGGCTGGGGATGGCGGTCTGCCTCGGGGATCGGGAGGCGCTCGCAAAAGCAGAGGGCCTGCTTGACGAGTACACATCGCGGCTCCTCGGATATTTGACC
This sequence comes from Thermoplasmata archaeon, assembly GCA_035280105.1. Taxonomy (GTDB): domain Archaea; phylum Thermoplasmatota; class Thermoplasmata; order RBG-16-68-12; family RBG-16-68-12; genus RBG-16-68-12. The sequence goes on along the minus strand of DATEGJ010000172.1, from coordinate 1,912 downwards.
GCGCTCGAGACAAAGGGGCTCTACGCCAGGAAGCACATCCAATTCTTCTACTGCGACGACGCCAGCCTCGCCGGGTCCGTCGCTGGGACCGGGATGCAGTTCTTCTTCGATCAATCGAAACCCGTCTTCGCCCTGTCCGTCATGGACGGCCAGACCAAGGTGTCCGCGCGCGGCACGCGAGCCCACATCGCGGTGGGCCTCGACTTGGCTGTGGCGCTCCGGGAAGCCGCCGCCTCCGTCGGCGGTAACGGGGGAGGCCACAACATCGCGTCCGGCGCGACAATCCCGAAAGGCAAGGAGGAGAAGTTCCTCGGCCTCGTCGACGAAATCGTCGGCCGGCAGCTGTCCGGGAAATCAGACGATCAATAACTGTCGAGGAGCCGGCTCACTTCCCGCGCTTCGAGGTCCGTCTTCAAGGCCGGAGACTCGAGTACCCGGACGTTCCGTTCGAGGAGGGCGAGTTCCTTCTCCTCGAGGGTTTCCGGGCTGACCGGGATCAGGATGATCGCGCGGCGTTGCATGACGAACTCGTTCACGTGCTCGACGAACATGAGCGTCTGCAAGAACCCGTTGTTGATGATCAGGTACTCGAGGCCGTCGAGGAGGACGACGCCTTCTCCATTGCTGTCCTCGATGAACTTCTGGATCACCTTGGCGAGCGTCCCGATCGCCGTGGGGTTGTGGAAGTCCTCTCCGGGCGTGTGGCTGAGCCAGATGATCCGCACGCCGGTCAGGCCACGCTCCCGCCGCACCCGCTCCGGATATTGGCGCGTAATGCAGAGCCCGGGAGTCCCTTGCGCGACGATCGTTTCGAACAAGCGGAAGCTGAGATCGGGCTTCTTCTCTTTGACGAGATAACATGCGCCCTTTTCCAACTCCATGGGCAATCCGGAGCGCGCTGCCTCAGCCTCGGTGCCCATCTCGCCTTCCTGCGGTTGCACCCATCCCATCGTCTTCTCCATAGCTTTTATCGTCTCTTCAAACTTCGTTCGAGATTATCACCCAAGACTTTGGCGGGGATCTCCGGGAGAGAAATCAAGGTCGTCTTCCCGACGACGCCTTCTCCGCTCAGCTTCGTGTCGATGAGCCCGAGGGCGTCCAAGTCTCGAACGTACTTCCAGAATTGCGTGTGCGCCCGCGGTTTTTCGTCGTACTCTTCGCACACCAGTGCGTAGGCGTTTTCCGCGTCCCCCATCGTAATGTACGCTTTCTTGCGGCTCTTCCGCGCGATCGCGAGGAGGACGAGCTTCTTCGGCGCATCGAGGAGGCTGAGCCGCTCTTGGACATCCGTCGGATGGACGTGGGCCTTCGCTCCGCGGACGTGCTCGGGAGCGATGGCATCCTCGCGTTCCTCGTCGGCCAGTTGCCCAGCCTTCTCCAGGAGCTCGATGGCGTAGCGCGCATCGCCGAATTCGGACGAGATGTCCGCGATCAGGTCGACGATGTCGTCGTCGACGGTCCCCGGGTGCATCGCGAGCTGGACTCGTCCCGAGACGATGTCCCGCAACTCCTTGTCATCGTATGGCGGGAACTCCACGACGTTCGACCGTCGGAACGTGCTCAACGCCGCGGCATCCATGTACTCCAAGGCGTTCGGCCGTTGCGAGATTAGGATCATCGAGATGTTGCCTTTCGCGGCGGTGCTTTCCTCCGCGATCCGCGCGAACGAGTAGACGAGGTCCGCGCCGCTCTTCTTTAGGAGCGCATCGACCTCGTCCAAGATCACGATGAGATGGACCTTGTGTTTCTCGAGATGTCGCCGCAAGGTCTCGATCTTCTCCGCGATCGAGAAACCGCGTTCCGGAAAGTGGGCGTCGAAGTGTTGGAGGAGCTTCAGCAGGACTGCATCGTCGCCCATGCGCTGGCGACAGTTGACGATGTCCCAGTCGACCGCGCGGCTCGCTTCGGACGC
>DATEGJ010000171.1:0-3047 GCA_035280105.1 Thermoplasmata archaeon | reverse complement strand
GCCGAACGGTCGATCTCCCTCGGGGAGGACGACGAGGCCTCGGGCCGGTGGGTTCGCATACCGTTGCATCAGGCGCTGCCGGTACCGGCTCAGGATCGGGCGATGCGCCGTTTCGGGACCGACGTAGTACAGCGCCCCCGGACGGGACAGCGGTTCGAATTCCTCGAGGAACTCGTTGTGGCGCCGAAGGTCCCGAAGCGCATCAAGGAGAGCGGGATGGCTTCGTGCACGCCGCTCGGCGAGCTCCCACAGGTCTCCGTTGGCGATCGCCCGCCGGACCTCCCGAATCGCGCCGAAGCAGACGTGGAGGTTGTGCTCCGCAAGCAACGCCTCGCTCTTGGCGATCTCGCGGATCGGATGGGAGAGGCAGACGGGACACAGGCACCCGCTCTCGGCAACCTCCGAAGCGCGACGCGTGCCGTCGAGGAACAGCATCCGCCCGTCCCGCGCGTATTTCGCATACGAAGCGGAGTCGAAGAGGTCGCACCCGAGGAGCACGGCAAGAGGGAAGACGAGCGGATGACCCGCGCCGAACAGGTGCACGGGCTTGGAAGGATCGAGACCTTTCTTCGACGCGACGATGACTCGCAGGAGATCCCGGAAGCGATAGGATTCGAGGAGCGGCACAACGCCGCCGATTGCACACGCCTCCACGTCGAAGGACGAGATTCCGCGCGCGCACCGTTCGCGCAGATCCTCATGGAGCCCACCCTGGACCGCCCCGACGAGAGCCATTTCGCCTCGAAGCGAGGCGGCCTCCTTCGCCCGACGGATCGTTTCGTCGACGTCCGCCTCTGCCCGTGCATGGTCGTGGGACGGCTCCGAAAACACGTCGAGCATCGTCCCAAGGTCGACGCCGATCTTGTTCTGGAAACCGATGACCTCGCCGTTGGTCGTCGCGACTCCGCCATAGACGTGGGACTGGAATGCACCGGAGTCCGTCATGATGGCCCTCGGGAACCCCAGGACCCGATGGATGCCGTCGCGCAGGAGGTCGTCTCGCAACGGACTTCTCCCGAGGATGTAGGCGTTCGTGATGAGGATCTCCGCCCCGAATCGCGTGGCGAGGTCGGCGGGCGGGATGACCGGCCGGTTCGGGTTTACGACGGGCAGGAGCGCCGGCGTGGTCACGGGGCCGTGGCGGGTCTCCAACCGGCCGATGCGTGCGAGGCCGTCCCGCTCCCGCATCTCGAACACGCGCGCGCCATCGGACCCTTGAGAATAAGGCTTTCTCGCGGTTCGCGGACCTCTCCAAAACGAATATCTCTTCCATGGGACTCATCGAAATCCGGAACATGCTTCGGCAGACGTTCGTCCACATCCCGGGCGTCGGATACCGTACCGAGGAGCGGCTATGGCACGCGGGCATCCGCTCGTGGGACGACTTCGACGCCCGAAATGTACCGTCTCGACTCCCGGCCCGCCTCGCGGCAAGGATCGACGCGGAGCTCAAGCGGTCCTCGGAGGCATTCGCTCGACGCCGATACCGCTATTTCGCCCGCGCCCTCCCGTCGCGCGACCACTGGCGGGCGTGGCCGGACTTTCGAGACGCGGTCGCCTTCCTCGACATCGAGACGACCGGTCTCTCGATCGGGCGGAACGCGGTGACAGTCGTCGGCGTCTCCGACGGCCATCGACGACGGTCGTTCGTTCAAGGAGACAATCTTGAAGACCTTCCCGGGGCCTTGGAGCGCGCGAAGCTCCTCGTCACATTCAACGGGTTGCGATTCGACGTACCGTTCCTTCGCCACGCGTTCCCACGAATGACGTTGGACCAAATCCACCTCGACCTGCTGCATCCTCTCCGGCACTTGGGGTACCGAGGCGGCCTCAAAGCGATCGAGGCGGAGATGGGGATCGAACGAAGCGAAGAGACCATCGGACTCCACGGGTTCGACGCGGTCCGGCTCTGGCACGCGTACCAGGCGGGGGACGACGATGCGCTGGACATCCTACTCGAGTACAACATGCAAGATGTCGTCAACCTCGAGCCGCTCGCGGAATTCGCGTATGGAGGGTTGCGGGCTCTTTCCCTCGATGGCGGATTTGTGACGGCGGACCAACTCCCGCAGCGGCGTGATCGGGATCGACGCGCACGGTGACCACGAAAGCATACGAACGCGTCAGCGGGCGCGGCCCCGAAATTGGTCAGCGGGATATTTCGCCTCGTCTTTTGCGAGCTTCGCCACCATCGCCTCGGAGAGATCGAGATGCATTGCGTTCGCGAGGCCAAGGCAATAAATCATCACATCAGCGAGTTCTTCGGAGGTCGCGGCCGAGTCCTCCGGCGAAAGGGATGCCGTGTTTCCCGCTCGCCAGAGGAAACGCTCGAGGAGTTCCGAGGCTTCAACCGAGATCGCAATCGCGAGATCCTTCGGAGTCTGAAACTGATTCCAGTCCCGCGCGTCGACGAAGAGCCGAACCCGCTCGCGCAACGCCATGACAGTCGTGGTCGCATCGACCATGCGACCGCATGAGCCGCGGAATACAAAGGGTTACGCGATCGACGAAGGTTCGCGCAGGTTGACGATTTGTTCCTGCACTTGGTTCTCGGCCGCCATCGCGATCCCGGCGGGACCCACTTCGACGCGGGCGTGGAGGCGTCCGTCTTCGAGGGCGATGCGCACGGACTTCAAGCGGGACCGGAACAGCTGGAGTCCCCGCCCGTTGCGGGAAGGGAGTTCGTGCTCGCAGTACACGAGGCCGAGGGCCTCAAGCTCGTTGATCCGCCGGTAGCACGCCGCGATTGGGATGCCGAATCGGCGGCTTAGCTCGATGGCGGACGCAGAGCGTTCGAACGTCGCGAGGAGGATCCGAGCGGCGTAGTCATTCATCACGGTCTGGCTCATCTGCAGGGGTTGCATGCTCACGCCTCCGAACGGGAAAGGATCTTCTCAACGAGATTCGTGATCTCCTGCGCCTCGAACGGTTTGTTCAGGTAGCCTGTCGTACCTCGCCGGACAGTCTCAAGGTCCGCGGACGAATCGCCGAACGAGGTCATGAGAATCGCCTTCAGGTCTCGGTTCTCCGTGCGGGCCGATTCGATG
>DATEGJ010000170.1:0-12147 GCA_035280105.1 Thermoplasmata archaeon | reverse complement strand
TGGACGCGGCCGTCGATCCATTCGCCCGCATGGACCTTCGCGTACGCATCCCGCGGGTCATACGCGTGGATGTCAAGGTAGCTCGCCGGGTCCTTGGAGTCGTACGACCAGCCCTTGTCGGGATTCCGCGCGATGCGGATCCGAAGCTCGCCTTCCTCCTCGCATTCGCACATGATCGCCTGGAGGACCCGTCCTCGCACGGGGAACGCGGCCTCGAACTCGAGGCCCGACTTGATCGCGCGCGGCACCGCCATGCCAATGGCCTCGCGGCGATAAAGCCGATGACGCGTGAGCTTCAAGTCGGAGGCGAGCCTTACACCGCCGAATGCGGGGGAGTGCCGTCCCGGACGACGCCCTGGTCCACAACTACCTCGTCGAATCGGGCTTGGCGGCCCGCATCCCGCGCGGCATCCGTATCTGGGAGGAGACGCTCCGCGACGGCGAGCAGACGCCCGGAGTGGCGTACACGCCGGAGGAAAAGCTCCGGATCGCACGACTCCTCGACGAGCTCCACGTGCCCATCATGGATGTCGGCATCCCGGTCGTGTCGAGCGAGGAAACGCGCGCGGTTCGCGGCATCGCCGACGCCGGTCTCGACGCCACGATCATGGCCGCGGCCCGAACGGTCCGGAAGGACGTGGACGCGTGCATCACGTGCGGGGTCGACGAGATCGCGCTCTTCACAGCGGCATCGGATCTGCACATCAAGCACAAGCTCGGCCTCACGCGGGAGCAGGTGAAAGAGGCCGCGATCCGGGAGACGGAGTATGCGGTCGCTCACGGGGTCGAAGTGTCCTTCGTCACGGAGGACACGTTCCGCGCCGACCTCGGGTTCGTCGTCGACCTCTACAACGCGTGCACGGAGGCGGGAGCGCACCGGGCCGTCATTTGCGATACGGTCGGGGTGATGACGCCGCCGGGGATCACGTGGTTCTTCGAACAGCTTAAGCCCCGGGTCACGGCGACGGAGCTGTCGTTCCACGGCCACAACGACTTCGGCCTGGCGGTCGCGAACAGCCTCGCCGCCGTCGAGGCGGGCGTCCAAGTGCCGCACACGTGCGTGAATGGCCTGGGCGAACGCTCGGGGAACGCGAGCTTCGAGGAGCTCGTGCTCTCTCTGGAGGCGCTGTACGGCTACCCAACGGGAATCGACGTATCACGCATCTTCGAGGTCTCGCAGCTCGTCGAGATGCTGAGCGGCATTCCGGTCGGCATGCACAAACCGCTCGTCGGCCACAACGCGTTCGCTCACGAAAGCGGCATTCACGCGCACGGGGTCCTGAAGCACACCGCCACGTACGAGCCGATCCAGCCGGAGCGCATCGGGCGGACTCGGACATTCGTTTTCGGGAAGCACACGGGTTCGCTCGCAGTCGCGGAAAAGTTGCGGTCCCACGGAGCCAAGGCATCGGCCGAGCAGGTCTCCGAGCTCGTGAAGTTGATCAAGGACTTTGCCGAGGGCCGTTCGAAGAGCGATCAGCAGGCGTTCATCATGGCGTTCCGCGAGCGGGCCGAGCGACATCGCGGCGTGACGGACGACGAATTTTGGTCCCTTGCGAAGAAGGCCGGGATCAAGGTCCCGGATGCCGCCGCGAAACCCTGACCCTAGTCGTCGTCATCAGGCCGATCCAAAGCGTCCCGCGTCGAGGTGGGGTGGCCAAGCGCGGCGCGTCCAACCGCCGCAAGCCGTCGGGAGATGGACACGTAGATTCCCCCGAGCACGATTGCGGACCCGATCAGGTCGACGGCATCGAACGTTTCCTTGCCGACGCTCGCCCCGAGGAGAATGGCGGTGATCGGCGTGATGAGGGCGACGAAGGACAGGGACGTTGCCTCGGCCTCCTTGAGGAGCCACTGCCAGGTGACGAACGTCACGACGGAGCCGGCGAAGGCAAGATAGATGATCGCCCCGATCCCAGCGGGCCACGAGGGTACGCGCCACGCCTCCTGCGTGACCAGCGAAACACACGCGAGGCTCGCCGCGCCGACGGCCATCGCGGATGCGTTGAACGTTACCGGGTCGGTCGCGTGACCCCATCGCTTGAGGGCGACGGTCGCAAACGCCGCACAGGTCGCGGACAGAACGATCGCGATCATCGGGAACGCCTTGTCTACCCCGGCCGTCCCGATTTGCCCGCGGAAGATCAGCAAGATTCCTCCGAAGCCGATCACGATGCCCGCGAGCTTTTGCACGCTGAGCCGCTCCTCGCGGAGGAACGCGTTCGCAACGAGGGCCGTTTGAAGGGGCAGCGTCGCGAACAGGATCGCCGAGAGCCCACTCTCGACGCCATTGTTCTCGCCCCAATAGATGAGGCCGTAATCGGCCGTGAACAAGACGAGCCCGACGAAGATCACCAAGGACCATTCCGTCCGATTGGCGGGCCACTTCGAACGGAACACGAACGACAAGAGGACGAGGGTAGCCGATGCGACGACGAACCGGAGGCAAGCCGCGAGGAACGGCGGAGCGCCGTCCAGTCCGATCCGGATCGCGAGCCAGGTCGAACCCCAGATGCCGCAGAGCATGGCGAACGCGACACCGCGGACGAATCGCGTGGCCATTCGAACTCCAAATTACGCCGCTCGCGTATAGCCTTGGGCCCGGCGATGGCGATGTTTATGACCTGGCCTGCCTGTGTATCTGCCGGCGCCCACGTGACCGGCGAGACTATCTCGGAAAAGATTCTCGCGCGAGCGAGCGGCAAGTCTCACGTCGCGCCGGGGGACATCGTCGACGCCTCGGCCGACCTTCTATACATGCATGAGATGCTCGCGATGGCCTTGCTGCCCTTCAACGAAATCGGGACCATGAAGGTCTGGGATCCCTCGAAGATCGTCGTGACGTTGGACCACTGGGTCCCGCCGCCGACGCCCGAGATCGCCAAGATGCACCAGACGATCCGCGAGTTCTGCCGCAAGCAAGGGATCGAGCGGTTCCACGACGTCGGGGATCACGGCATCGTGCACCAGCTGATCGCGGAACGCGGCTACGCGCATCCGTGGGAGCTCGTAATCGGGAGCGACAGCCACACGAACATGGTCGGCGCGGTCGGCGCCTTCGCGGCGGGGATCGGCGCGACCGACACCGCGGCGGTGATGGCGACGGGGCGCCTCTGGCTCCGCGTGCCGGAGACGATGCGCGTCGACATCCGCGGATCGCTGGGTCGGCGCACGGGAGCGAAGGACGTCATCCTCAAAGTGATCGGTACGACCGGCGACGACGGAGCGCGCTATGCCGCCGTCGAATTCACCGGTCCGACCGTCGCCTCGTTCCCGATGAACGAGCGTTTCGTCCTCTGCAACATGACGACGGAGATGGGCGCGAAGGTGGGGATGATCGAAGCCGACTCGACGACGAAAGAATACCTCGCGCATACCGGCCGCCCGTTCCAACCGATTCGGTCCGATGTCGACGCGGCGTTTGCAAAGGGGTACGCCTTCGATGTGAACGGGATGGGCCCGCAGGTCGCGTGCCCCGCCAACCCGGCGAATCTCAAGTCGGTGGACGAAGTCGAGGGGACGAAGATCGACGTCGCCTTCCTCGGATCCTGTACGAACGCGCGGATCGAGGACCTTCGGGACGCTGCGGAGATCCTGAAGGACGAGAAGGTCGCCCACGGGGTCCGGTTCCAAATCACACCCGCAAGCCAACGCATCTACCGCGATGCGCTGAAGGAAGGCCTCGTCGAGATTTTCATGGACGCGGGCGCGACGTTCACGTCGTCAACCTGCGGGCCGTGTTTCGGCGGGCACATGGGCACGCTCGCGGGAGACGAGGTCTGCATCTCCTCGACCAACCGCAACTACCCGGGCCGCATGGGCTCTCCGACGGCCCAGGTGTACCTGGCCAGCCCATGGACGGTGACGGCGTCGGCGATTCACGGCGAGATCACGGACCCGCGCAAGGTGTAGGATCGACGATGCAGACCCGCTTCAAGGGACGCGTGTGGACGTTCGGCGACGACATCTCGACGGACCACATCATCGCGGGCAAGTACCTCGGCACCACCGACTCGAAAGTGTTCGCGGAGCACGCATTCGAATCCGTGGATCCAACTTGGGCGAAGAAGGTGCAGCCTGGAGATCTCATCGTCGCCGGTGCCAACTTTGGATGCGGGTCGAGTCGCGAGCAAGCCCCCGTCGCGTTGAAGACCCTCGGGATCTCCGCCATCCTCGCGAACTCGTTTGCGCGCATCTTCTTCCGTAATGCGATCAACCTCGGATTCCCCGTCCTCGAGTGCCCCGGGTTGCAGACGAAGGTGAACACCGGAGACATCCTCGAGGTCGACCTCGCCGACGGAAAGGTGCATCTAGCAACGGGCCAGTTCGTCTCATTCAAACCGTTCCCTCCGAACGTCCTGGAGATTCTCGAGGCCGGCGGACTCGTGCCCAAGTTGAAGAGGGAGCTCGCCGCGAAGCGGACCCCGTGAGGCGTCGTCGAGAAACCTTAAACCGAATCGCCGGCATCGCGGGGTGCCGATGACCTACAAGATCGTCCTCCTGGCGGGGGACGGCGTGGGACCCGAGGTGATGCGGGAGGGAGTCAAGGTGTTGAAGGCCGTGGAGGGCGCCTACGGCCTCTCGTTCGAACTGATCCCGTATCCGTGTGGCGGTCAACATTACCTCGACACGGGGGAAGAATGGCCGGACGGGGCGTTTGAGTCGTGCAAGGCCGCCGACGCGATCCTCCTTGGCGCTGTGGGGTTGCCACAGGCCGCCCTTCCGAACGGCGACATCGCCGGAGTCGGCGTGGTCTTCGGATTGCGCTTCGGATTGGATCTGTACGCGAACGTTCGACCCACGAGACTCTATCCGAACGTCCGTCACAAGGTCCACGACGGCTTCAAGCAAGTCTGGGAACCGGGCAAAGTCGATTTTGTGATCGTGCGCGAGAACACCGAGGGCCTGTACACACCGGCTCGAGGCTTCCTCTCCCGAGGCGGGGTCGACGAACTCGCGGTCGACAGCCGCATCATCACAAGGAAAGGGGCGGAACGCGTCATCCGGTATGCATTCGAGCTCTCGAAGCAACGAAGCGGCGCCCCCGCGGACAGAAAACATCGGGTGACCTGCGTCGACAAGTCGAACGTGACGGCCGGGTGCAAACTCTTCCGCAGAATTTACGACGAGGTCGCGTCGAACTTCCCGGCGGTTCAGCGAGACTACGCCTACATCGACGCGTTCCAGCAGTGGCTCGTCCGCTCCCCCGAGATGTACGACGTCGCGGTCACGTCCAATGTTTTCGGGGACATCGCGACGGATCTCGCCGCCGTCCTACAAGGGGGGATGGGGATGGCCGCGGGAGGAAACATCGGGGACGCCCACGGGATGTTCGAGCCGATCCACGGAAGCGCTCCCAAGCACGCGGGGAAGGATGAGGTGAATCCGATTGCCATGATCCTCGCCACCCAGATGCTGCTCGCATGGGTCGGTCGAAGGAAGGGCGACAAGGCGATGAAAGCCGCTGCGGCGAACATCGAAACGGCGGTCGGGGGAGTCCTCAAATCGGACAAGTTCCTCACCTACGACTTAGGCGGACACGCCAAATGCAGCGAGGTTGGGACCGCCGTCGCGGATGCCGTGACCCGAACGGCCAAACGGTCGTGACACGACCGATCGAAGCGGCGTGCACCCAGAGATAATATGGTCCGCTCGTCCTGAGGTCGTGCGAAGGATTTGGCGGGAGCACCGTGGAGAAACAACGGACGATCGGGATCGCCGGTGTCGGAACGATGGGCACCGCCCTTGTGCGCGGCCTCGCGGTTGGTCACGTTGTCCCTCGGGCGAACCTCCTGGTCAGCGACCTCGTGCCAGAACGCGCCCGAGAACTCGCGGAGCATCATGGGGTCCGTGCGGTCCCGAATGCCGCCGAGCTGGCGGCGCAATCCGACGTCCTCGTCCTCGCCGTCAAGCCGAAAGATATGACGGCGCTTGTGCGATCGATCGCCACGGCCGTGGAGCGCGACGGCCTCGTGATTTCTCTCGCGGCGGGGGTTCGCACCGCCTTCGTCGAAGCCCTCCTGCGCGGCCGGGGTCGCGTCGTGCGCATCATGCCGAACCTCGCGTGCGCCGTCGGCGAAGGGGCGAGCGCGTTCGCACTCGGTTCATCGGCGACGGCATCCGATGCCCTCGCTGTCGAGGAGATCTTTGGGTCCCTGGGCCGGGTCACGAAGGTGGACGAGAGTCTCCTTGATGCTGTCACCGCACTCAGCGGCAGCGGGCCGGGCTTCGTGGCGGCGCTTGTCAACGCCATGATCGACGGCGGGGTGCGCTCTGGCCTCCCGCGAGACGTCGCGTTGAAGCTCGCGCTTCAGACGGTGAAGGGGACCGCGGAACTCCTACTCGTCGACGGACTCGAGCCGATGGACCTGTACGCGATGGTTGCCACCCCGAAGGGGACAACGGAGGCGGGGTGGGCGCTCATGGAGGCGCGCGGAACGTCGAGGGCGATTAGCGATGGGATCGTCGCAGCCGCCCGCCGAGCGACGGAGCTGGCGGAGGAAACCGCGCGAGCGTCCGAGACGAAATAATACGCGGCAATCGAATCAGCGTTCCCGCCACTGGTACAACCACCACGCCGCCGCGAGCCCGACGGCGGTCGAGACCGCGAGCAGGAAAGCGTCGACGTAGACGTTCGTCGGCGTGGCCGCCGGCAGTCCCAGCGACTCTTGGACCAACAAGGCCGCCCAGGTCGAAGGCAACAATTGCGCGACTTCCCGCCACACGGGAGGGAGCAGCGAGAGCGGATAGTACAGAGGGGATAGGATGCCGAGAAGGGTGAAGACCAGGTTGCCGACGGGCCACACTTCGCGTTGGCTGCGGAGTCGGCTGGAGACCGCGATCCCGATTGCCGAGTACAGAACCCAGATCGTCACGATGGTTGCGGCGAGGACGAGCCAGCCGGCCAACGAGACGGATGCGACGAACGCCAGGATGATGCCCAATACGATGATGGCGGGCATGGCCGGAATTAGGTTCGAGAACGCGACACCGAGCAGATAGCGAATCTTGTCGTGGGGCGATGCGACGAAGATGTCCTGCAGACGCAATTCGATTCGGAAGACGGCGGAATCGGAAAGGCACCAGCTCCCGATGTTCTGCGTCGAGAAGAGCATGGCCCCGGCGACTTGCAATGCAAAGTAAGCCGGCGCGATGCGGTGGAGGAAGTACAGGAAGAAGAACGGTTGGAGGATCGGGACGATCGCGGCGGCCGGGCTCCGCCAGACCCACCGCCAACCGATGTAGGCCCACGCGGGCAGTACCCGTCCTCGCTGCGGCAGCTCGACGTGCGCCCCCATGGTCAGCGCTCCCGAGCCGTCCGGCGGGCCCAATAGATCCCAAAGGCGAAGAGTACGACTGCTTCGACGACCAGCGCGAGCGCGGCGATGATCGTGGTGCTTGCGGGCGCGGGTTCGATGCCCGCGACTGCGTCGACGACCACAGCGGCGGCACTCGTCGGGAGGAGCAGCACGACCGACTTCCACTCGGGAGGTACGAGGCGGAGCGGATAGAAGACCGGCGGGAGGATGCCGAAGAGATTGGTGAGGAGCGCGGAGTAAGGCCAGATCGCTTTCATGTCCTTGAACAGCGTCGAAACAACGTAGCCGATCGTCGCGGAAGCGGCCCAGACTGCGAGGAGGCATCCGATCAGGACGAGGAGCGCGACGATCCCGAGCGGATGCAGGACCTCCAAGACACCGAGGACGACGAGGCTCGGCGGAAGGTACGCGACGAGCATCCCACCGGCGATGCCGACGAAGTAGCCTTCCGGCGAAAGCGGGCTCGCATGGTAGAGCTCGTTGAGTTTGTGGTCAATCCGGATGTACGCGGCTTCGTTCAACACCCGCTGCCCGATGAGGAACATCGAGTACACGAGGGCGCCGACCAAGGTCACGGCGAGGAGGTCCGGCGCGAGGACCGCAACAAAGATGAGCAGTGCGCCTGGCGTCAGCGTTCCGGTCAGGATCGCGGGCCACTCATGGAATTGGACTCGAATCTCCGTCGCGAGGAACACGCCGGATCCGGCCCACCGGAGTCCGAAGGCCATTCTCTCACTCCGCGTCGATCGATCGGCCGACGATCGTCAGGAACGCTTCTTCCAGGGTCACGGGTCCGACCGTCGCGGACAATCGGTTCCGGAACGCGATGTCCACGATTTCGTGGATTCGTTCCGGCTCGGTGATGACGTGAAGCGTGGTTCCCTGTACGACCGACTGTCCGAACGACGCGAACAGGTCTTGGTGGTCTCCGCCGCTCTCGATCGATACGCGCAAGGTGCCGCCGATCTGACGCTTCGCACCCTCCGCGGTGCCTTCGAAGAGGATGCGCCCCTCCTCGACGATATACAGGCGTTCCGAGAGCGCTTCCGCCTCATCGAGATAGTGCGTTGTCAGGAGGACCGTCGAGCCACGGCGCGTGAGGTCTCGTAGAACGTCCCACACGGCACGGCGGGCGAAGGGATCGAGGCCGATCGTGGGTTCGTCGAGGAACATGAGCGGGGCCTCCGTCGCCATGACGGTCGCGACCATCGCCCGCTGTTTCTGCCCGCCGCTCAACGTCACACTCAGTCGGTCCGCGACATCCTCCAGTCCCATTTTCTCCAGAGCAGTCGCCGTCCGCGCTTTCGCATCCTCTCGAGGGAGTCCCCGGGCGCGGAGGTAGCAGTAGACCTGTTCCCTCGGGGTCAGGTGGAAGAACGGCTTGCCCTCCTGCGGGACAACCGCGATCAGCGGTCGGACTTTTTCCGGTGCTCTCATGACATCGAATCCGAAGACTTCGACGGAACCCGATGTCGGTACGAGGAGCGTCGACGCAATGCGCAAGAACGTCGTCTTGCCGGCGCCATTCCGACCCAAGAGGGCGACCCGAGTCCCACGTGGGATCGCGAGGGACACGCCCCGGAGCGCCTCGACACCCTGACCACGGCGGGTACGATAGACCTTCCGCACCGCTTCGGCGCGGAGCGCGTCCTGGGACACACGCCGAGCAACGAGGCTTCCGGTATAAAGCTAGATTCGCGGGAGCGGCGCTCAGAGTCTTTGCTGGATCAAGGGTGCTCGCGCTTCTCGAACATCGCGAGCGGCTCTTGGCGTTTCGCTTCCTGTTAAGGGTGTTCCGGCCCGAGCCACAACCCCATGCGCACTTCGTCGTCGTACTTGCCTTGGATCCGGACGCGTCGATGCTGGACGCCTTCGACATCGAAGCCGAGTGACTCGTAGAGGCGGACGGCGCGGCGGTTTGTCGCGAACACGCTGAGCTCGGCCTTGAGGAATTTCTGGGACCGCATCCACCCCAAGATTCGTTCCATGAGTACGCGTCCTAGACCCACCTCGCGCCAGCCGTCGCGGACCGCGATTCCGATCACGCCCACGTGATGGATCTTCGAGTACTCGCCGCCGGTGCACTCGACCTGGCCGACGATGGCGTCCTTGTCCAAGGCGACCAGGAGAACGTTCCGAACGCCGTCGAACCTCGACAGCCAGTGACGTTCCATCGCGAGATCGTTCGGAAGGCGGTCGAGCATGAGGTACACCTCCTCCTCGATGATCGGCTGGATGTTCTCGAGCAAGGCGGCAGCGTCGTCGATGGTCGCCGGACGGATGAACACTTTCCGTCCGTCCCGAAGGAGAGCGGTTTCCCCGCGCATGGAGTCGGTCGGCACCATAAGGTCACAGCGGGAACTTGTCGAGCATCTCGGGCCGCCGACGCTCGCCGCTCGCGAGGTAGGCTTCCATCTGCTCCTTGAGTTGCGGAGTCAGCTCCGCGTAGACCCCCTCGAACAGGGTCTCGATGGCGGGTGGCGGCTGTCTCTCAACGTCCTTGATGACGGACTGGATGTGCTCCTCGATTTCGGCTCGCAGGCGCTCGTCGTCGTCCTTCGACCAGAGTCCCTTGAGCTCGAGGTACTTCCGCATCCGTTCGATCGGGTCGCGTTGTGCCCATTGCTCGACGTCGTCCTTCGATCGATACCGCGTCGGATCGTCGCTCGACGAGTGAGGCCCCATACGGTAGGTGAGCGCTTCGATCATCGTGGGACCACCGCCAGCCCGCGCTTTGTCGACCGCCGCCTTCGTCGCGGCGTAAACGGCCAGGAGATCGTTCCCGTCCACGCGGAGCCCCTCCATCCCGTAGGCAAGAGCCTTCTGCGCGAGCGTCTTCGAGGCCGTTTGGCGCGCGAGCGGGACCGAAATTGCCCATTGGTTGTTCTTGCAGAAGAAGATCGTCGGCGTCTTGAAGACCCCCGCGAAGTTCATCGCCGCGTGGAAGTCGCCTTCGCTCGTGGCGCCGTCCCCGAAGTACGCCAGGCTAACGATGTCCTCCTTGCGGATCTTCGCCGCCCACGCCGCGCCGACGGCTTGAGGAATCTGCGTTCCGACGGGACTCGAGGCGGTCACGTAGTTGATTGCGCGGGATCCGAAGTGGTTCGGCATCTGGCGGCCGTGTTGCGGGTCCATCGCGTTGCCGTACGCTTGAGCGATGAGGCTCTCGAGCGGAAATCCCCGCCACAGGGCGGCGCCCGGTTCTCGATATGCCGGGAACACCCAGTCCCGCTTCTCGAGGGCCATCGCGCTTCCGATTTGCGAGGCCTCCTCGCCCGTGCTCGGCACGTAGAATCCGATTCGTCCTTGCCGCTGGAGGGAGAGCATTCGATTATCGAGGAGCCGCACAAGGACGAGGTGGCGGTATCCCGCCTTCAGCAGGTCGGTCGTGAGCTTCGGCTCGCTCTTCGAATCGTACGTCCCGTCCGCATCGACGATTCGGAGGAGTTTCTCTTCCGCCACGACCTTCACCTCGGATTCGGTTGCCGTCCTTCCCGGATTACCTTTTCCAAGAAGAATTCACCGGCCCGGTACGAGGAACGGACCAGCGGCCCGGCGGCGACATAGGCGAAGCCCATCGCCTCGCCATCCGCGCGCAGGACGTCGAACGTCTCTGGCGGAACGTACTCCTCGACGCGGAGGTGCCAGCCGCTTGGACGCAGGTATTGCCCTAGGGTCAGGATGTCAACGTCATTGGCGCGCAGGTCACGCATCGTGACAACGACTTCCCCGCGCGTCTCGCCAAGGCCGAGCATGATCGAGGATTTCGTGAAGAGCGAGGGCCGCATCCGCTTCGCCTCGCGGAGGACGAGGAGACTCTGCGCGTAGTTGGCCCGGCTGTCTCGCACGGTCCCCTGGAGCCGCTCGACCGTTTCGACGTTGTGATCAAGGACATCGACACCGGACTCGACGACCGTCCGGACCGCAGCCACATCGCCCTGGAAGTCAGGAATCAAGGCCTCGACGAGCATATCCGGTCGCCGTGTCTTGATCGCCCGCACCGTTTCGGCGAAGTGTCCCGCTCCGCCATCGGGGAGGTCATCTCGATCCACCGAGGTCAGGACGACATACGTGAGGTCCATCTCCGCGAGGGCCATCGCAACCTTCTGCGGCTCCCCGACGTCGAGGACGCCGTGCGGGTTGCCCGAGGTGACGGCGCAGAAGCGGCATCCGCGCGTGCACGTGTCGCCCATCAGCATGATTGTCGCGGTCCCGCCGCCCCAGCACTCGGCCACGTTCGGGCAATGGGCCTCCTCGCACACGGTGTGGAGATCGAGGGACCGGAAGAGGCTCTTCAGGTGGGCGTAGTTATCGCCGCCTGGGGCTCGGACCTTCAACCAGTCCGGCTTGCTCTGCACGCTCAACGCGTGAAGAAAGTCCGCGCGCCTTATTATGCCTCGCGCCTCGGAGCGTCTTCCACGGACCGTCACCCGTACCGAAATTCGACCCCGTACGAACCGCGCGGATAGTTCCAATGAATCGCATTTTTCCCGATATGCTTGCAGACGATCGCGCACGCGCCGAGCTCGATGCATCCTTCCGTGTTGTAGACAAGTTCGCCACGGTCCAGGCGATACACCTTCGATGGGCAGACGTACAGGCAGGGCT
Source organism: Thermoplasmata archaeon (assembly GCA_035280105.1). Taxonomy (GTDB): domain Archaea; phylum Thermoplasmatota; class Thermoplasmata; order RBG-16-68-12; family RBG-16-68-12; genus RBG-16-68-12. Next base: position 220 of record DATEGJ010000170.1, on the reverse strand, counting down.
TCGTGTCGCACGTCCGGCACACGTCCGTGTCGACCGTGATGAAAGGATCCTCGTCGAACTCGAACTTGTCGAGGGCGACGCGTTCGTCGACGGACAACGCTCTCGTCGCGTCGGGTTTCGCGGGTTCCGGCATGTCGTCATCCGCCAGAAGCGGGAAGGCGTATTATAGGATTGGTCCGGCTCGAATAATGTCACGTTATCACTCGAGGCAATCAGGTGG
>DATEGJ010000169.1:0-7454 GCA_035280105.1 Thermoplasmata archaeon | reverse complement strand
TTCAGCCACTGCCCGAGCTTGCACCCGTTCAGCCGGACGTTGTCCTTCGTCTGGAACCCGAGCCAGTTCTGGATGTTCCCGGCCGTCACCTGGGTGTCGATGGTGCTGAGGGCGATCGACAGCTGCGCCTGGGCCCGGTCCGCGTTGAACTTCGCGTCCAGGTAGTCGCGCGGGGTCGCCGTCCAGTTCTGGAACGCGTAGGCGGCGTAGTTCTCCGCATTAATCAACGAAGGTCGGACGGCGTTCACTCCCGCCGGCTTCGCGGCGCCCTGTGCGGCCCAGTACTCGAAGTCGAGGCGACCGCCTTGGATCGCGGCGCTCGTCTCGTCCAGCGGGACGTTCTGGATCGTCTGGGTCAGCAGGTCGCGTCCGACGACTCGGCCTTCCACGGTCTCGAAGCCCGTGCCGGTCGCCGTGTTCGCCGGGCCGACGAGGGTCGCCAGCGTGGCCGAGAGGCCCAGGCCGTCGCCGGTCTCCTGGTACGACAGCGGCATTCCCCGCCAAAGGGCGCTGGTCTTGCCTTGCTGGACATTGATCGCCCCGGCCTCCAAGAGCAGGGTCTGCGAAGGATATCGAACCGCTCCCAGATGCAACTGGAGCGTTCCGAACGACGCTTCTTGCGTCGATTGCAGACCGCAGACGAAGGCGCTCAGGTAGCGGCGGCTGATCTCGTAGTACACCCAACGGATGTCATTCGCGGTCACGGCGTGGTAGTAGGTCCCGCCCGTGTTCGAAGCGATCAGCTTCATCAACGGTTCATTGAGATCGGAGCCCAATCCGATCATGTAGATCGTGACGCCCAATGACTTGGCCCTCAGGGATTCGGAGATGGCAAGAGCGTCGCTCGCGGCGCCGGAATCGGAGCTGCAAGGCGGACTCGGAACACACGCCGTGTTCTGGCCATCCGTCAGCAGGATCATGTTCCACGCGTGCGACGGGTCCCCGTGGGCCACGAATTCGTTGTTCGCGAGATAGATCGCCATCCCGAAGTTCGTGCTCCCCGAGGAATCGATCGTGTTGAGGTCCGCTTGCGGACTGACGTACATCAGTTCCCCGTTCGGCCCGTAGTTGAGGAGATGGGTCGGTCCTCCGACATTCGCTCGCGTAAAGTGGGCCTGGTCATCGAAGTCGATGCTCGCGACCCGGTCCGGCGGGACGAGGTTCCTCATGTATTCCTGCGCGGAGGAGATCCGCAGGTTGCTCGGATCGTTCCAGGTCATCGAGCCCGAGCTGTCGATCGCCAGGATGACGTCCTGGTCCACGTGGGTGACGGTCGCCTGGAACAGCTTCGGCACGTACTTGAACGAGATTCCGATTGACGTCGCGTTCGCTGGGTCGAACCGCAAGCTTCCCTGGCGGGCCGAGGAGAAGGGAGAGACCGCGTCCGTTCCAATCGGGACGGGGATCGAGAACTGAGCGCCGGGGACGGTCGCGAGCTGCGTCGCGAGGCGGAGGCGTTCAAACGCATCCAGGGCGCCCCGGGACGTTGCCCATTCCGCGTTATATTCTTGCGACGGCAGGACGGCGACGATCGTGAGTTGGATGAAGAGAAGGACCACCAAGAGTGTGAACATCGTCGCGACCGTTGAGGCGACGCCTTCAGAGTCCTCTCTCAGCGTGACCTTCATGGATACAATTCGCACAGGTCACCCCGATTTAATACTTGGTGCGTCGAAAATCATTCGTGATTACTTAGGACAGATTCAGCGGCGCCGACGCAACGCCGGATTCAGGATCTCTTCTAGGCCATATCCGAGCATCGCGAATCCGAGGACGACGAGCGTGATGAAGATCCCGGGCGGCCCGAAATACCACCAGCGGCCGAGCAAGAGAGCGCCGGTGTGGTACGAGTCATTCACCATGGTCCCCCAACTCACGTAGACGCCGGTCGCGCCCAAGCCGAAGAACGAGAGGAACGCCTCCGTGAACACGGAGTTCGAAACGGTGAGGACGGCCTCGGCCCAGACGAGCGGCATGACGTTCGGGAGGATGTGCTTGCGGATGATGAACAGGTTCCCGGCACCGAAGGAACGAGATCGCTCGATGAACTGCCGTTCCTTCAGCGTGAGGACCTGGGACCGGATCACCCGAGCGGTCGTCGGCCAGCTTACGACCGCGATCGCGACGATGATCGTCCCGAGGGACGAACCCAACACGAGGACGAGGATGAGGACGAACGGCAACCACGGGATGACGAGGAAGAAATCGGTCGCACGGGCGAGCAATTGGTCGGTCGTCCCTCGATAGAATCCGCCAACGAGGCCTACGGTGGTCCCGAGGATCATTGCGACGAGCGACGCGACGAGCCCGATGATCAGCGAGACCTGTCCGCCGTAGATGAGGAGCGTCAGCGTATCGCGTCCTTGGATGTCGGTTCCCAACCAATGCCCGCTCCACGACGGCGCCTGATTCGGGCTGCCCGATTCCAGCGGACTCGGATAATGACCGACGAGCAGCGGCGCGGAAAACGAAAGAACGGTGAAGAACACGATGATTCCCAGGCCGGCGAGCGCGAGTCGATTCCCGAAGAGTTGCCCGAGGAACTTGCGGAATCGGTCGAGGTCCCGAACCACGATCTCGAGCAGGAGCGCCCGTCGGACGTCCGCATGGCGCATCGCCGCCACCTCTCACGCCTCCCGAACGCGGGGGTCGAGGAACGCGTACAAGACGTCGGCGACGGCGTTCGCGATGACGACGCCGAGTGTGGCGACGAGAAAGATTCCCGCCATTAGCGGATAGTCGTTGGTACCGGTGGCGGTCCAAGTGAGGGAACCCAGGCCTTGGATGCCGAACGCGAACTCGATCACAATCGCTCCGCTCACGACCCATCCGAAGTACAACGCCGAAGCGGTGACGAGCGGCAGACGGGCGTTCGGCATCGCATGATCGCGAAGCTGGTGTCGCTCGTCCAGGCCCTTCGCCGCCGCGGTCACGATATAGTCCTCTGGCAGCACGTCGGTGAGGGAATTCCGGAGGGTCAGCGAGAACCAAGCCACGTTCGTGATGACGAACGCGGCGATCGGGAGGATCATGTGCCAGACGTAGTCCACGATGATGGATGGCAGGTCCATCGTCGCGTATGCCCCGGTGTTCCAGTAGGCGGGGAAGAGAGGGACGGCCACGGCCAGGAGATAGAACAAGATCAGCGACACCCAGAACGACGGCATGGAGTAACCGAAGAGGGTGGACATTGTGATCACGATGTCCGCGGACCGTCCGCGATGCCACCCGGAGATTCGGCCGAGGACAATCCCGAGCCACATCGTCACCGTCGTCGCGACGCCGACCAGGATGAGCGTGGTCCAGATCGTCGACCCAATCACGTCGGCGACGGGCCGTCCGCCTCCGCCATAGGTGATCGTTGTGCCCAGGTTTCCGTGGAGCAGATTCCACATGTAGATGAGATATCGCGTGGTGACCGGCTGATTCAGGCCCCATTGCTGAATCAGCATCGCCCGAAGCGGGCAGGCGCCGCCCGTGACGTTGGAGCCGCTGCACCCGCGAGGCAAGAGGACCCGCGTCGGGTCGCCCGGGAGGACCTGAATGATGAAGAAATTGATCGACGCGATGAGGAAGACCGTGATGATGACGTAGATGACTTTTCTCGCGAGGTAGCGGCGGAGGTTCATGCTAAAGGTCCCGGATCGCTCGCGGACGCGTCAAGGGCGTTCCGGTCTCATGGCTTTGGGAGATCGGTCTTGACCTCCTCATCTCGCCGCTTCCTCCGCCGCATGATCACAACCGCCGCGACGGCGACGATCGCGATCACGACGCCGAGCCCGACGACCGCCCCGATCACGAGGGGCGACAGCCCCGGATTCTGAGTGGTGCTCGGCATGAGGTCGAAGAACAGTGGGTTCGCCCCCCAGAAGTTATCCATCTGCCGATACGGATGGGCGTTCCAGTCACCCCATCCCGTGAACCGGTCCGAGCGCCATCCCCACTCCCCGAACGGGTAGATGTAAATGATGTACACCGAGCTGTTGTAGTGGAGTTCCTGCGCCGCCAGGACGTCCTTCTGACGTTGCGTGAAGTTGTAGTCCGCGAGCTGGGCGACGTAGAGCTGATTGTACGTCGCGTTGTCCCAGTAGTTGTCGTTCCACCCGTTGAGGGTGTAGTTGGACTGGATGCTGAGCAGGTAGTTCGGATCCGGATCGCCCGACCAGAACCAGATGTACGTGTCGACGCTCCCGCCGTACACATCGAGGTTCGTCGCGGACTCGAGCTTCACGGAGACGTCCAATCGGATTCCAATCCGGGCCCAATCCGCGGTCAGGTAGACCGCGGTCGCCCGCTCCTGGAGGAACTCCTGGCGGACGTCCATCGTGAAGATGAGCCGCGTCCCGGCTGGGATTGTCCTCGCGATCCCGTTTGTGTCCGTGAACGAAATGGAATGATTCGCCTGGCGATACCGCGTGCCCGTCGTGTCGGTCCACCAACTGCCGTACCCGGCAGCGTCCAGGAGCGCGTTCGCCGCCGCGATATCGTAAGTCAGGTTGACCCCGGAGACCTTCGTGGGATCGAAGGACCATTCCGGCGTGATCGGGGTCACGAGGTCGGCGCCGCGCACACCGCGCGAGTCGTAGATCGTCTTGAGGATGTAGTCTTTGTTTGTCGCCTTCGCCATCGCCCGCCGGACATTCTCGTCGTACCGTGCGGGATTCAACGAGGCGTTATCGTACTGCGAGATGCCGATCTCGTTCCAGTACTGGGTGCAGATGAGTCCTTGTTGGCGTGCAATGTTCGCTGCCCCCGCCAACGCGTCGTACCCGGACGACGTGAACTTCCCGAGGTCGATCGCACCGCTTTGCAGGGCGCCGACCATTTGGTTCTCGTCCAAGAACTGGATCATCTCGATTGTGTCGACGGTCGGCGGGCCGACGTGGCTCCCGACCGGGTGGTAATTCGGGTTCTTGTGGACCGCGATCGCCTGTTTGTTGCGCCATTGGTTCCCGATGTTCGGGTCCGCGATGTACGGTCCCGTTCCGATCGGGTTCAGGTTGTCGTAGCGGGCTTGCGCATCGTCAAGCGACACCAGGGACCATTGAGCTTTCTGGACGATCGGGACGAAGATCGCCTTTCCGGCGACGAACGGGCCGTCGAAGTAGATCGTCACGTTCCAGGGGGAGGTCACCCGCGCGCCGCATCCCCCGCCCGTCGCGGACGGGCACAGCAGGATGTGGTTGACGTACGGTTGATAGTTGAAGAGGAGAGATGAATTCGCGATGTTGTAGTTGATTGTGAAGTTCACGTCCTCCGCGGTGAAGGGGCTGCCGTCCGACCATGTCACTCCCTGCCGGATCTGGTACGTCCAGTTGGCGCCGCTTGCATCCGGCGCCGCCGCGACGGCGAGATTCGGAACGAGGTTCCCATCTTGATCGATGGAGTACAGATAGTCGTAGATCATTCCGAAGAGCTCGAACGACGGGTCGTTGAGCCCGCGAAAGGGATTGAGATAGTCGAGTTCCTGGAGGAACCCGATGCGCAGGACGCTCGTCGAGGCTTGGGCGTTTCGTGTCAGGATCGGGACGCCTACCGCGAGGACCTGCAATACGACGACGACGGTCACAACTCCGCAAAGCCACGCGACGCGTCCGGGCCGAATGCGAATCCCCTCCCGGCTACGGCGGAGAAACGAACCTTTCCCCGACGCCCACGACGAAAAGCCCTGGAAACGTTAAATAGGTTCCCCCCAACCTGAACTAAATCCGCGCCGCGCGCCCGCGATCCAAGTACGTCCGACCCGCTCGACCCCCGACATTCTCGTCGGAGGCCTTAAGTAAATCCTGCGCCTCAAGAATGGCGCCGCCCGGGTGCGTAACCCCGCGCGGAGTCTGTAGCGATGGACACGGACGAAGAACCCGGCAGTCAACGCAAGGAGTGGCGAGATGGAGCTCTGGCTCGTCTGCGCCCTGCTCACGGTCGTGTGCTACGGCGTGGGCGAGGGCCTGTCAAAGGAGCCGACAGTCCGGCTCGGGTCAGCTCGAATGCTCGTCCTCTACGCCCTCGGTAACGCTCCGATCTACGTCACGTGGTTTCTCGTCGGATTTGGATGGACCGGTTTCACGCCGGTCGGCGTCTTGTTGGGCGCGGCGAGCGGCGTGTGCGGGTGCCTCGGCACGATCTTCTGGTTCCGCGCGATGGAGTCCGGCACCGCATCGGTCGTGAGCGGATTCACCGCCGCGTACCCCGTGATCACCGTCGCGGCGGCGGTCCTCATCCTCGGCGCATCGCTCGTCCCGCTCCAGATCGTAGCGATCGGCTTCCTCTCTCTCGGCGCCGTCCTCCTGGGCGTGTACGACCACCCCGGCCACGCGGCGGTCGGCCGAGCGTGGCTTGCTCCGATGCTCTTGGCGATCGTCATGTGGGGCGCGTGGGGGATTTTGGAGAAGCTCTCGATCGAGTCGCTCGGGTTCGCCGGCAATGCCGGGATCTACGTCCTTGTCTCCACGCCGCTCTACCTGCTCGTCGCACGCCGCGACCCGAAAGGCTCGGCTCCGTGGGACCGGGTCGGAATGCGAGAGGCGCTGCCAACCCTGTTCCTGTTCGGCATCGCGGGGATCACGATCTTCCTGGCGATCGGCCTCGGCCCGATCGCGATCGTCGTACCGCTGACCACCGCCTACCCGGTCGTGGCCATCCTCGTGCGGCGGTTCTGGATGGAGGAGCGGATGACCTTGCCCCAGAAGCTCGCCGTCGCGCTGGCCCTGCTCGGCGCCGTCCTCGCCAGCCTCTGAGCGATCGGCGGCAACCTTTTCAACGCGCGCCTGTCTCGGGCCGGCGTGTTCCGTCCGTGGCGAAGTTTCCCGACGATGGTCGCTTTGGGACTCGTCGTCGGCCTCGCCACCGGCGGCTTCCCGGTCGGCTCGAAGGAGATTTCCCAACTCACGCTGGTTATTGCCAACACCTTCGCGCTGACCGAGATCACGTTTCGAGCCATCTCGCCGCGTGCGGAGCTGCGTCGATTCCTCTTCGCCTTCGCCCTGAACTACGGCGTCTTGAGCGGTGCCTGTCTCGCCTTCGCGTTCTTGAGCCCCGATCCGGACATCCGCAACGGATGGGTCGTGATGGCGGCGGTTCCTCCCGCCATCGCGGTGGTCCCGATTACCTCATACTTGCGGGGCGACACCCGCCGCGCGGTGATCTCCCTCGCCCTCCTGTACGTCCTCGGGCTCGTCCTCGTGCCTCTGATCACGCTCGTCTTCACGAGCCGGTCCGCTCGGATTGAGGACCTTGCGGTCCAGACGCTCCTCCTCGTAGCGGTTCCGATTGTCGGGTCTCGGTTTGTTCGCCGGGTTCAGGGCGTCGCAACGGTCCGTACGACCGTGGTCAGCGTCTCGTTCTTCTTCCTCGTCGTCGCGATTGCCGGCTCGACCCGCACCCCGCTGGTGTCACGCCCTGACCTGGTCCTGTCTCTCGCCATCCAGGCATTCGCGAGGACGTTCGTCCTGGGC
>DATEGJ010000168.1:0-2444 GCA_035280105.1 Thermoplasmata archaeon | reverse complement strand
ACGAACCGACCGCTCGCCCGGGTCGCGTCCGGCACGAAGGACGATGTCCGCGCCGGACGAACCGACCGCTCGCCCGGGTCGCGTCCGGCACGAAGGACGATGTCCGCGCCGCGGTCGAGTCGGCTCGGAATGCGTTCGACGCGCCCGAATGGCGGGACCTGGATCCCAGCAAGCGCGGTCGGCTCCTCTGGCTTCTCGGGCAGCAGGTGCGCGAGCGCTTCGACGAGCTGTCGCGGATCGAATCGCAGAACGTTGGGAAGCCGATCCGAGAGGCGAAGGGCGACATCGCGTACGTCTACAAGCTATTCGAATATTATGCTGGCCTCGCCGATAAAATTCAGGGCGACACGATCCCCGTCCCCGGGCCCCGCCTCGACTACTCGCTGCGCGAGCCGCTCGGGGTGACGGCCCATATCGCGCCGTGGAATTATCCGCTGCTCCTCGCCTCGCGCGGGATCGCCCCCGCTCTCGCGGCCGGGAACACGGTCGTCCTGAAACCCGCGACGTTGACCCCGCTCAGCGCGCTCAAGCTCGCCGAACTCGTAATCGCGGCCGGATTTCCGGCGGGCGTGCTGAACGTCGTGACGGGCCCCGGGCGGGAGGTCGGAGATGCGCTCGCGAAGCATCCGGACGTCGACTCGGTGACGTTCACCGGATCGACCGAGACGGGGAAACAACTCCTGCGGGTCGTCGCCGACCGCGTCGTACCGACGACGCTGGAGCTTGGCGGGAAAAATCCGCAGATCGTCCTGCCGGATGCGAAGATGGATCGCGCGGTCAAAGGGGCCCTGTGGGGCGCCTTCCAGAACGCCGGCCAGATGTGCTGGGCGGGATCGAAGCTCCTCGTCCACGAGGAGATCGCGGTCGCGTTCCTCGCGAAGCTGAAAGAGCAGACAGAGAAACTACGGATCGGCCCGGGCCTCCGAGAGGACGCGCAGATGGGGCCGCTGGTGTCCAAGGACCACGCCGCCAACGTGGCGAAGGCAATCGAAGACGGTGTCTCGAAGGGAGCGAAGCTCCTCGCCGGAGGCCGCCGACCCGATGCTCCCGAACTCCGCGAGGGGAACTTCCTCCTCCCGACGATCTTCGACGATCCGCCGATGGACACGCGCGTCGCCCGGGAGGAAGTCTTCGGTCCCGTCCTCGCGACGATGCACTTCCGGGACCTGGACGACGCGATTGCGCGAGCCAACGACACGCCATACGGTCTCTCCGCCGGCATCTGGACGCAGGACGTCGGGAAGGCGCATGCGATTGCCCGGCGGCTCCAGGCGGGGATGGTGTCGATCAACGAATACCCGGTCACGTTCCCCCAGACGCCATTCCTCGGGTGGAAGCAATCCGGGCTCGGTCAGGAACAAGGGGTCGACGCCGTCCTCTTCTACACGCGCGTGAAGAACGTCCTCGTGAACCTCGAGTGAAACGATGATTTACGTCGCGCCGAGCGCGATCGTCGTCGGAGACGTGACCATCGACGACGGCGCGAGCCTCTGGCACGGCGCCGTCTTGCGGGGCGACTTCGATTCGATCCTCGTCGGGCGGGACTCGAACATTCAGGACAATGTCGTCGTACATGTCGATCGAGGGATGCCCGCCCGGATCGGGGCGAAGGTGACGGTCGGCCACTCGGCAGTCGTCCACGGCTGCACGATCGGAGACGGCTGCTTGATCGGGATGAACGCGACGATCAACAGCGGAGCGGTCATCGGGCCCGGATCCCTCGTCGCGAGCGGCGCAGTCGTCCGGGAGTCCTCAGAGTTCCCGGGAGGAAGCGTGCTCGCGGGTGTTCCCGCGAACGTCATCCGGACGATCGACGAGACGCTTCAACGCCGAATCGACTTGTCGTGGTCGATCTACCGAGACCTGGCGAAGGCGAGCTTGCCTTCTCGCCCTCCCGTTCGAGGCGATCCGTCCAACCAGGTCGTCCTCGCGCCGTCCGAGGAATTCACGCGCCTCATCCGCAGGGAGTAGCCTCGACCCAAACGTTTTTTCGAGCCTTGGCACATCGGCCCCGGATGACGCGCTTCATCACGGACATCCAGATGCGGTTTCGGGACATCGACGGGATGGGCCATGTGAACAACGCCGTCTACCTGTCGTACGCCGAGCTCGCGCGGACGCAATTCTACATGCAAGTCGCGAAGAGGCGGAGCCTCGACGAGATCGACTTCATCCTCGCCCACGTCGAAATCGACTTTGTCTCGCAAGCGGTCTGGGGCGATCTGGTCCAGGTTGCCGTGTGGCCTTCAAAGATCGGCGGGTCGTCCTTCACGCTGAGCTACGAGATCTCCGAGAAGCGCTCCGGCCGGATCCTGGCCCGCGCATCGAGCGTCCTCGTTACGTACGACTACGAGAAGAAGAGGTCAAAACCGATCCCCGCGGATTTTCGGAAGCTCCTCGGGGCCGCGCTCGAGGCCTAGCGGCCTGTTGCCGCTAAACGGTCA
>DATEGJ010000167.1:0-2206 GCA_035280105.1 Thermoplasmata archaeon | reverse complement strand
TAACCCTTGCGACGCCTCGCCAGTAGGGAGGGAAGAGACGGGGGAAGCTTTCGGCGGGCTCGCGAAACGGCGCCTCGGCACTTACGAATACTGGCTCCAACGTTCGCAATCGTCCTGGCACCGCCCGCGGTTGCGGCGGTGCTGATCTGGTTCGAACGACGCAAGGCGAAGAAACGTCTCGGAGAGCGACTCGATACGAAGTGATGTTAATCGTAGCCGCGGAACGCTTCGACCTCGAGGCGTGAGTCCGGTACATCCATATCCCGGAGTAGGCGGAGCGTCCCCATGACCATACTGGGGGTTCCGCTGACATAGTAGATCGGCTCCGTGAGTCCGCGGGCCACTTTCCCGAGAAGGGCTTGGTCGATCCGTCCGGTCGCGCCCTTCCATGCCGAGTCCGAGGAACGAGTCAGGGTGTGAAGGACCTGGAAGCGCGGGTTCTGTTTCTGAAGGGCGTCGAGTTCGTCTCGATACACGATCTCGTCCTCGCTTCGGTTGCTGTATACGAGTCGCATCGGGATGGGCAGCGCCTTGTCGACCGCGTACTCCGCCATGCCTTTGAGCGGCGTGATGCCGACCCCTCCCGCCACGAGGACGGCGGGCCGTGTCTCGTGCAGCACGAAGTCGCCGATCGGGCCGAAGACCCGGACCTCGTCGCCGGGCTGCAGGGCCGCGAAGGCGCGTTTGTACGGTGAGTCCGACGCGCGGACGGCGTATTCGAGGTTCGGACGCGTAGGACTTGTGGCGAGAGACATAGGCCGCGCATCCATCCCGAATTCCGTCCGCAGCTGGAGGAACGTGAACTGGGTGGGACGGAACGTGAACTCCCTCGGCTTCTCGACCTCAATCGCCCGGGTGGACGGCGTCAGCGGCCGCGACGTCACCACCTGGGTTCGAAAGCCGCGCGGGGGACCTGCCAATGCCCGGACCTCGATCTGCAGGGGCTCGGAACACGACGGCGGTATTTCGTGACTCGCTGACGAGGAGGGTCCAGCGAGAGATTGAATACGGGATACCTCTTGGACGGACATCGGGTCATCCCTACGGCCGAGCCGGAGCTACCGATCACCTATCGTGGCACGGTCTATCCCTGGCAATGCGACCACATGGGCCACATGAACGTGATGTGGTACGTCGGAAAGTTCGACGAGGCCACGTGGCATGTGTTCGGGATGTTGGGCCTCACCCCCTCGTTCCTCCGCCAGCACGACCGCGGGATGGCGGGCGTACAGCAGAATATCTCGTACAAACGGGAGCTGCGCGCCGGGGATATCATCGCGATTCGGTCCGGGGTTCTTGAGATGAGAGAAAAGGTCATCCGGTTTTTCCATGAGATGACGAATGAAGAGACCGGCGAGATCTCGGCCGTCACTGTGCTGACCGCCGTTCACATGGATACAAAGACGCGCAAATCCTGTCCATTCCCGAAAAAGTTCTTGACTCGCGGACGGCAGATGATCGTCGAGTACGACCCGGGAATCTAAGCCTCCGTTGGACACGAATCACGAGTGTTCGGGGGCGAAGTCTCATCGGGGAGCGCGGACTAGCGCCCCGCGGACATGGAGCCGATCATAGCGGGCCGGGACCTTCGGAAATCCTGGGGAGCCACGCTCGTCCTGGAGCACGCGGACTTCCTCGTCCACGCGGGGGAGAAGGTCGCCCTCGTTGGGCCGAACGGCTCGGGGAAGAGTACCCTGTTCCGGCTCCTGGCGGGCGAGACTACGCCGGACGTCGGGGATCTCGTGGACAAGCCCGGGCTTCGATTCGGCTACCTCCCACAGGTCCCGAACGTCCCACCGGAGACCGCCGTCCGGGACGTCCTGTCCGCCCCGAGCCCCGAGGCAGAACGGATCCAAGCGGAACTCTCGGGCCTCGAGACGTGGATGGCCCGTCCGGACGCCTGGGACACCGCCGACGCTAGCGCGCGCATGGCCCACTACGAGTCCCTCCACGTCGCACTCGGCGCGGCCCGCAATCAGAGCATGATCGTCAACGACCCGATCCTCAACGACCTCGGCGTCGGTGAGGAGCTCCTCGACCAGCGATTCGGCTCCCTCTCCGGCGGCGAGAAGTCGAAGGTCCTCACCGCGCGCGCCCTCGCGAACGCGAAGGGCAAGGACGTCCTGCTGCTCGACGAGCCGACGAACCACATGGACGTCGACACGATCGAGACGATCGAGGAATTCCTCCTGGAGATCGACGCGGC
>DATEGJ010000166.1:0-4281 GCA_035280105.1 Thermoplasmata archaeon | reverse complement strand
CATCGAGAACTCGATGGTCCTGTTCACATGGCGCGGCGGGAAGGACGGCAAGGCGAAAGGCGCTACGGTCTGGTCGATTTTCCCCGCCGACACGAAATACTTCGGCGAAGATGGAGCGTCCTTCATGATCAACTACCGAGTGAAGGACTTGGACGAAGTCCTAGCGGCCCTTCGCACCGAAGGAGTGAAGGTGGACCCCAAGGTCGAGAGCACCGATTATGGTCGCTTCGGATGGATCACGGATCTGGATGGAAATCGCATTGAACTCTGGGAGCCGCCGAAGACATCACAAGCGCCAGAGACGGCATTTCCCATGGAGTAGCGGAGACGCGAGGCTTGTCTCGTGAAGCGCCTTGACGGCAAAGTCGCGTGGGTGACGGGGAGCTCCCGCGGGATCGGCGCGGCAATCGCGCGGCTCTTTGCCTTGGAGGGCGCCAAGGTCGCGCTCCACGGACGTGATGCCAAAGCGCTCGCCGAGGTTCACAGCGATATTGAACGCGCGGGCGGGCGTGCGATTTCCGTCTTGGGCGACGTGACGAAATTCGCGGACATCCAAGCGATGCGCTTTCGGATCGAACAGGAGCTCGGGCCCGTCGACATCTTGGTCGCCAACGCGGGCGGGAGCTATTCCCCTCCCGGTCCGCTCGAGGGAATCCCCGAGGAAGGATGGCATGCGTCCATCGAGGGCAACCTGACGGCGACGTTCCTCACGATCAAGAGCGTCCTTCCCGGAATGAAAGAGCGCAAGACCGGCAACATCATCACAATGTCCTCGTCCGCCGGCCGGAGATCGCACCCGCGCTCCCCAATTCCCTACGCTGCTGCGAAAGCGGGTATTCAAATCCTCACGCAAGACCTGGCCGCGCAAGCCGGTCCGTTCGGCATCCGCGTGAATTGCATCGCGCCGGAGACGATCCTGACGGAACGCAACCGGGAGCGCATCCCCGCGAACCAGCTCCAACCGCTCGTCGAAGCACACCCGATCCGACGCCTCGGCACGCCGGAGGACGTCGCCCGCGCGGCGCTGTTCCTCGCGTCCGAGGAGTCCGGATGGATCACCGGCATCGTGCTCGATGTGGCCGGCGGCGCCACGATGGTGTAGACGCTGACGGGCGTCTACCAGTCGATTGGCTTTCCGTCTCGATAGAATCCGCCGGTCGCGGTATACGGGAGCATCACGCCCGCGACGATCGATCGGCCGCCGACCGGGATGCTGCGGTTCGCGCCGCGGCCGCCCATGTCGGTGCGGACCCATCCGGGACAGACGGCGTTGACGCGGATCCCTTTCGGCGCGAGGTCCCGTGCCAGGATTCGAGTGAGGGCGTTCAGGGCAACCTTTGAAACGGAGTAGGCGGACGGCCAGCCGGCGCGCTTCGCGTCGCCCGCCTCGAGGGACGTCAGGTACGAGCCGACGAGAGCGTCGAGTGCGGGCCGCGTCAGGGATGGATCGGCGAACGATGGGCGGAGGTTGCGTCCCATCGTGGACAACTCCCCGAGTCCGCTCGAGACCATGACGATCCGCCCGCCGTTCGGGAGGAAGGGAAGGAGCGCATCGGTCACATCGCGCGATCCGAAGTAGTTCGTCTCGATCGTCTGGATCGACGCGCGCCGATCCGCTCCCCACGAGCCGATGCCCGCATTGTTCACGAGGACATCGAGGCGCGGAGCGAGACGAGGCATGTCCTGCACGAGGCCGGAAATGCTCGGGCGATCCGTGATGTCGAGCGGATGGAAGACCACATCGCGGCCCTCGGGGTCGAGCTTCCGCGCCGCCGCGGCTCCCTTGCTCTCGTCGCGGCTCGTCAGGATGACGCGGAAGCCGTTCTCGTGCAACTGGACGGAGGTCTCGAGGCCCAAGCCGCGATTCGCGCCGGTAACGAGAGCGGTGGGAGGATCCGTAGGAGCTGGTTGCATCGTCCCCACCAAACGGCGGCTGCTTTTGTCGTTTTGCGGCACCAAAGCCCCGTCGGATCTCGGGCCCTGGACGATGGTGAGACTTCGCGTGCGCATTCTTCATCGCGCTCGAACTCGATATTCTCAAGTATCGACCGGCGCGTACAGGCAGTGCCCGTGGTCGGCCGATACGTGCAGCTTGACGAATTTCCGGTTCTCCGGGTCAGAGCCAACATGAAAGGGGAGGGACCTCCGGCCGCGTTCCGCCTACTTGAGTCCAAGTTGCCTACGTTGAAAGGCCGCAAGTTCTACGGGACCTTCCAGATCACGCCGAGCGGAGAGGTGTACTACGCCTGCGTGGCACGCAGTGAGTCCGACGACGTGAATCGAATGAAACTGGAGCCCGGGGTGATCCCGGGCGGATGGTACGCCCGCCGCACCCTGCGCGACTGGCAGGACAAGATCCCGCAGCTCCCGTACATCTTCCAAGAAATGGCCCGAGGCCAGGACGTGGACCCGACGCGTCCGTCGCTCGAGTTCTACCGAAGTCAGTCCGAGCTCCAGCTCTTCCTCCCCCTCCGAAGCGTTCCCGGTGGGGGACCAAACGCCAAACCGGGTGGGCTCCGGCCGCGCTGAGCCACACCCTGCCGCAACCGCTCAATTGGTCCCGATGAAGCCCCAGCGTGCCGGCAGGAGACTCGCTCACGCAGGATCCGCCGCAAAGGTTCAGGCTGATAAGGAACGGTCGTGGTGGCGGGAGAATCTCATGGCGCTCGTCGACGGAGGCCGACAGGCAAGGCAAAGCTCGGAGGGGAGTTCCAGCGTGACCGAGATGGCCTCCTCCCGACGGACGGTCGTGCTGATCCTCGCGGGCCTCCTGGCCGGGCTCTTGCTCGGCTTCATGGACGTCACGATCGTCTCGACGGCGGGTCCGACGATCGTGTCCGAGCTCGGCGGCCTCAGCCTGTACGCCTGGGTGTTCAGCGCCTTCCTGATCGTGCAGACGGTCACGATCCCGATCTTTGGCAAGCTCTCAGACCTTTACGGTCGGAAGCGGCTCTTCTTGCTCGGCGTAGTTGTCTTCATGATCGGTTCTGTCCTGTCCGGCGCGTCCCAGAACATCTACGAACTCATCCTGTTCCGCGCGGTCCAAGGCGTCGGATTCGGCGCGTTCGTCCCGACGACGATCGCAATCGCCGGCGACATGTTCCCTCCCGAGCGGCGCGGGCGAGTCCAAGGCCTCCTCTTTTCCGTCAACGGGATCGCCTTCGCAATCGCTCCGGCCCTCGGATCGTTCCTCACGGAAGCGATCAGCTGGCGATGGATCTTCTACATCAACCTGCCCGTTGGCGTCGTGTCGCTTGTCCTCATCCTGTCGACACTGAAGGAATCTCGAGCCCCGAACGCGAGCGGGTTCACCGATTGGCTCGGGACGTCGACCTTGGTCGGATTCCTCGGCCTCCTGATGCTCGGACTTTTCCTTGGCGGCTCGACGTTCGCCTGGGAGTCGTGGCCCGAGGTAGCCTTGTTTGCAGGGAGCGCGCTGTTGTTCCTCGGCTTCGTCCTTGCGGAACGGCGTGCCCGTGAACCGGTCCTCCCGCCTCGCCTCTTCCGCATCCGGAATGTGTCCGCAGCGACCGCTGTGAACCTGCTCCGCGCCGTGGCGTTCTTCGCGATCATCGCGTTTGTCCCACTGTTTGCCGCCTCGGTGCTCGGCGGGTCCGTGGTCGATGTGCGGAACGTGATTTACGGATTCACACTCCCGTTGACCGCCGGCATTCTACTTAGCGGAGTTGCGATCTCGCGCGTCGGATTCAAACGACTCGCCTTCATCGGCGCCGCGATCGTCTCGGTCGGCCTCGCTGCCCTCATCCTGATCCGATCCTCCGTCTCCCTGGTCCCGCTGATCGTGATTGGGATGCCGCTCGGGTTCGGCAACGGGATGATGATCCCCGCCACGATCGTGGCGTTCCAGAACTCGGTCGAGAACCGGGAGATCGGGATCGCGTCCGGCCTCGCGACCTTCACGCTCAACCTCGGCGGGGCGATCGGCGTTTCGATCCTGGGGGCAATCCAAGCGAGCGTCTTCGCTGCCGTGATGACCGGCCCCTCGATGATCCGCGAGGCTTTCTCCCAATCGATTTTCGTCGTGTTCTGGATCATCCTCGGGGTTAGCGTCGTGACCCTTGCCGCCACCTTGCTGCTGAGGCCGATGCGCCGGGAGACGCCCGCAGCGGTAACGGCCTAGGCAATCTCGATTCGCCGACGGCGCGCGCTCGTTACGGGACGCCGCCGGTTCGGCGCGGACGCCGCATCGATCGTTCGAGGGAGAGCTTCTCGATGACGACCTTCGTCCCGATTCGGAACACGCAAGCCTCGTCGCCCGTC
>DATEGJ010000165.1:0-2294 GCA_035280105.1 Thermoplasmata archaeon | reverse complement strand
GGCTGGTTCTCGAGCGAGATTGCGGCGGCGTTCCTTGGAACTATGACTCCGCTTCGATTCGGCGACTGGCTCACGGACCGTCGTGCCCGCCGGCCGTCCGGTCGACAGGCCGAGGCCACGTACCGCGACCCGCTGTTTCATCGGCCAAATTTCCTCGCAATCCTCGAGGCGCTCCGCCTCACGCCCCAGGACTACCTGCTCGAGGTCGGATGCGGGGGCGGGGCGTTCATGCACGACGCGCTTCGCAGCGGCTGTCGTGCGTCGGCGGTCGACCACAGCCCGGAGATGGTGAGGCTCGCGAGCGCCGTGAACCGGACGGCGATCAATGCAGGTCGGCTCACGATCGCCGAGGCGGAGGCCGATCGACTTCCCGTCCCGAGCGACACGTTCTCGTGCGCGGTCATGACCGGCGTGTTCGGGTTCATCCATGACCCGGGTGCCGCGTTGCGGGAGATCCATCGAGCCCTTCGCGACGGCGGGCGGCTCGTGCTGTTCACCGGCACGTCCGCCCTGCGCGGTACTCCTGCAGCGCCGGAACCGATGGCGTCTCGCATCCATTTCTACGACGATGCGGAGCTGGTGCGTCTCGCGAAGGATGCGGGATTCGGCGAAGCTCGGGTCGAGAGACCGAATCTCGAACCCCATGCGCGTGTGGTCGGCATCCCGAAGGAAGCGATCCCGCTGTTTCGCGGCACGGAGGGCCAGCTCCTGATCGCACGAAAGTGAGGGTGTCCGGGAGCGATGAAGCCGACGTACTTCGCTAACCCCGCCGAATTCCGCGATTGGCTCGAGACGAATCACGACAGGGCAAAGGAGCTCCTGGTCGGATTCTACAAGAAATCGTCCGGCAGGCCGAGTATCACATGGCCCGAGTCGGTCGACGAGGCGCTCTGCTTCGGATGGATCGACGGTAAGCGGAAAGGGATCGATGATGTCCGTTACACGATCCGGTTCTCGCCGCGAACGTCGGGGAGCATCTGGAGCGCCATCAACATCGCGCGGGTCAAGGAACTCGAGCGGCTTGGGCGGATGCGACCCGCCGGACTGAGCGCGTTTCAAGAGCGGGACGAAGAGAAGTCGCGCATCTATTCCTACGAGCAACGCCACACCGCGAAACTCGACGACGCACAGGAACGGCTCTTTCGCGCGAACAAAGCCGCCTGGGAATTCTTCCTGTCGCGACCTCCTGGCTATCAGCAGACGGCGACCTACTGGGTCGTCAGCGCGAAGAAAGACGAGACCCGGATGCGACGTCTCGCTCGCCTCATTGATGACTCCGAGCATCACCGCAAGATTGCGGAACTCACGAGTCCGAACGAAGCTCGAAGAAAATAGCTAGAGCCACCGGTGCCGGTTCGGATAGTAGACGGGCCGTCGGTCCGGAAACCGAGCCTTATATCGCTTGTACCTCGCGTGCCACCGTCGGTATCTCTCGTCCGAGGTCTGCAGCCGCTGATGTGTCATCCGGATCAACGCCTGTTCCACCGCCCACACATTCCTCGACGACAAGCGCCAATCGACTCGTAGGCTCCGCAAGTCGAGGACGCCGTATCCGTTGATGCGGCCGGTGAAGTCGACGTACGGATCGACGTACGAGTACACGAGGTCGCGAAGCGATCGGAAGACCGGTTTTCGGCCATGGAGTCCCGGGTCCCGCGATCGTGCGACCGTGCCATAACGCGACCCCTCACGGAACAAGAACACGACATGATCGATGTCATCCTTCGATTCGAAGTCCGCGAGAATCGGCGGGTAGCCGTGCTGCTCGAGGATCGTCGCCGCACTCAAGGCCGCCTCGAGGCAGTGCGCGGTGTTCAGACGGACGACGCCGCGGAACGTGCGAAGCGTCTCGCCTTGTTCCTCGAAGTTGTATGGGAGAGACTCGAGCCATCGCTGGACCTTCTCGGGCGTTGTGGCGCGATCGACGATCGTTCGTTCGTGCGCCGTGAACGCTGATCGACGAGGGAGGGGACTCGTACGACGGCTGATGCGCTCGCCCCTTGATGGAGATTCTCCTGAGCCCGCTCTGGTTTCGTTGGCCGCGCCCTTCTTGTGGCCGGGGCGTCTTCCCGACCTCGAGGTCTCGTATGCCCGTCGCTCGAATCGGCGTGTCTCTCGAAGGTCCACTGCTCAGAGCGTTCGATCGTTTGGTGCGAGAAGGAGGCCTTCGACAACGTCCGGGATCCCGGATCTACGGTCGGCCGATGACCGCGCGCGAGGCGAAGCAGGTCCTCCGCTGACCGTCACGGCAGGTCTGGCGAGGTCGTGACGGCCTCCGCGAACAGCACACCTCG
>DATEGJ010000164.1:0-2565 GCA_035280105.1 Thermoplasmata archaeon | reverse complement strand
TCCGAAGCTCTTCAGTGGATGCAAGCGGCCGATGTCGGCGTCCTGCCGTATCCGCCCACCCGATTCTCCCATTACGGGTTCCCGCTGAAACTGTTCGAGTTCCTTTCCTCCGGACTTCGGGTCGTCGCGACGCCGACTCCAAGCGCCACATGGGCGGCCTCGCAATTCCCCGAGGTCCTCGTGAGCCGCGGCTATGACGCTCCGTCCATCGCTGCGAGCCTCCTGGAAGCGGTCCAATCTCCGCCTTCGCCGAATGCCAGTTCGTTTGAGGCGTACGAATGGGGCCGGATGGTCGCCCGTTTTACGGTGTGGATCGAATCTCGGGTCCTTACTCGATCGGCGTGATCGTTCCGGATTGGGCCTCCTGTTCCGATTGCGGATTCGAGCGTTGTTCAGCCGCCAAGGACCGTTACGGCCAATCCCTTCAGCTCCGAGCGGTTCAGGATGCGACGGCCATCGATGACGACGTTCCCTCGCATCGCCGCGAAGTCCTTCTTCCGGAGAGATCGCCAGCGAGGCCAGTCATTATGAACGATACAGACATCGGCACCGGCGATTGCCTCCGCTTGCGACGGCGCAATCTCGACCTGGGGCAACGCGGAATGAAACGCGGCATTCGCCTGGGGGTCGTAGCCGACGACCAAGGCCCCCGCCGCCAGGAGAGCCCTCGCAAGGGGAAGGGCACGCGACTCCCGGATGTCGTCGCTCCCTCCCTTGAACGAGAGGCCGAGGATCGCGACTCTCTTGCCCCGGAGAGGACCGGCGGCCTTTTCCGCCAGTTCGACCGCCCGGAGCGGTTGCGTGTCGTTCACATCGAGGACCGCATTCAAGACACGGGGTTCATAGCCTCGCGCTCGTCCCGCCGCGACGATGGCTCGAACATCTTTTGGGAAGCAGGATCCGCCGAACCCTAAGCCCGCCTGCAGGAATCGCGGATTGATCCGCGGATCCAACGCCATCCCGGCAACCACGTTGTCGACGTTCAGACCGCCGAAGGAATCGCACAGATTCGCGAGCTCGTTGGCGAAGGACACCTCTGTCGCGAGGAACGCATTCGTCGCGTACTTAATCATCTCGGCCGTGCGAAGGTCCGTGCGCAGTTTCTTGCCCTCCATCTTCGCGTACACCCGAGCGAGTGTCCGTCCCGACCGCTCGTCCATGGACCCGATGACGAGGCGGTCCGGATGAAGCGCGTCGGTTAGGGCGGATCCTTCCCGCAAGAACTCCGGATTCACGCACAATCCGAAGTCCTTCCCGGCGGTCTTGCCGGACTCCCGTTCCAAAGCGGGGCGGACACCCGACTCCGTCGTGCCGGGGATGACCGTCGACTTCACGACGACAACTTGGTACCCCTTCGCGGATGGCATCCCGGCGCCAACCGTTTTCGCCGCCGCCACGATTTGCGACGTATCGATCGATCCATCCTCTCGGGAAGGCGTCCCGACGCAAAGGAACACAATTCCGGCTCGGCACGCCTCGGCCGCGACTTCCCCGGAGAAACTCAGGCGTCTGCGCTTCTGGAACCTGATTACGGCATCGCGCAACCCGGGCTCGTGAAACGGGACCAGGCCCTTTCGCAACGACGCGAGCGTCGATTCGTTGACGTCGGTCCCGACGACCAGGTGACCGTTCGCGGCGAGGGCAACGGCGTGGGCGAGTCCCACATGCCCGACGCCCACGATGCAGATTCGCGTCATCGAGCGCAGGAACCGCATGAACCCCATTAAGGCTCTCGGCTCATCGCCGAGCGGGGTCGCGCGGTCAAGGAGGCGAAAGCAGCTGCGCGAAGCGTTGAGCCGTCGAGGCCCAAGTCATCTGCATCGCGCGTTGCCGCGCCGCGGCGGCCAGGCGGTCCCGAAGCATCGCGTCGGTCCTGAGGTGCCGGATCGCTGCGACGACGGCGTCCTGCTCGGGCTCGACCAGGAGCCCCTCGACCTCATCGCGGACGACCTCCGGGATTCCGCCTCGAGGGGTCGCGACGATCGGCTTGCCAACCGCCATCGCTTCCAGGAGGGAAAGGGGCACGCCCCCTTCGTTCATCACAATGTGGGCATACACGTCGCACGCCTGGACGGCGAGGATTGGATCCTCGATTTCCTCGGTGAAGACCACCCGGTTTTCGAGGTCGAGTTCGCGTGTGAGCGCCCGGAGCATGTGGATGGGATGCCCCCGCCTCGTGAGCATGAGCTTGTACGGCTCCCCAGCGTCGCGGAGAACGCCGAGGGCCCGAATCAGTACCGCAGCACCTCTCGCCTTCTCATCGACAATCGTCAGCCCCTGTCCGAGGATGAGGCGATCTGCATCCGAGATGCCGTACGTGCGACGAAACGCGCGAACCGCCTCCGAGTCTCTGCGAACCGCCGCCGCGGGTGGCGCGCCGGCACGGATCACGAGGGCGTTGAGGGCGGCAGGGACGTGAAGGTCTTCCGCCACATGCTGGCGCAGCCGTTCCGACACGAAGACCACGTTGGTGCGTCCGGCATTCGCCAGGGTGAGCGGGAGGCGGTAGGCCCGCCGTCGGATGCCCTCGAGATCGCCGTCGGCCACGAACGTGTGGACGACGTA
>DATEGJ010000163.1:0-5571 GCA_035280105.1 Thermoplasmata archaeon | reverse complement strand
TCGTCGGCTCCGTGGCTGCGGAACAGCTCCTGAACTATGTGCGCGAAACTCTCCGAATCCGTGAGGAGAGCGAGCCGCTCGCTCGCGACGCTGCTGATGACGACCTCGTCGCCGGGCTGCGGCGACAGGCGAGGCCGCAAGACCGAGTCTCCCTCCGGGAGGACGGCTTCCCCCATCGGCGATCGGAGGAACGCGTCGGGATGACGCTCATCGAGCGGGACCACTTCGAAGAAGCGATCGAACAGGATCGGCCTTCGGACGCGCCCCAGGACGGTGACCCGCACGCGATCCATCGACGGATCGAGTGAGGTGTTCCGCTCGAGGGCTTGGCGGTTGATTCCTATCTGGAACAAGCCGAGTTCTGGCGAGAGTCCGCCGAATGGGGTCACGTACCAGTGTCGCAACGTCTCGACGGGGAAAGCGGGTGCGGCGTCGCCCGGAACGCCGGGCTTTCGAGGCACGAATGAATCAGGATTCGCGGAGGTATTTGTAATCTCACCCATGAAAATCCTCCTTGAGATTTTCGCGACGGAGGTCGAGCGAACGTCGATTTTCTCAACCCGTCTCGATACCCTTATCTACAACTCGTATGTACCACCGAAATAAGGGGTGCCTCACGGCAATCGGATTCGTCTTGATCGACATCGAGCCCACTCGGGAGAAGGAAGTCTACGAGAAGCTCGTCAAGACGGATCACATCGTCGAACTCTACCCGCTCTTCGGAGAGTACGACCTCATCGCCAAGGTGGAGGCGGACTCTTACGACGCGATCGGCGACATCGTCGTCTCGAAGATTCGCTCCATCGAGGGCGTCAAGGCGACGAAGACCCTTGCGCGGGTTTCATTCTGACGACACGCCTCACTCTTCGCGTCGCGGTTCGTACACCGCGATCGCTTCGATTCCGACTCGTAGTCCCGGCAGGTCGGTCCCGAGCTTGGCAGGCGATCGCGCGGGCGGTTCCTCGGGGAAGAATTCCTTGTACGCCTCGTTCATCGCCTTGAAGTCGGCGGGGTCCGCAAGGAACACGGTCGTCTTGACGATCGAATCCATCCGGAGACCGAGCTCCGCGAGGATCGACCCGATGTTCATTAGGCACTGTTTCGTCTGACCGCCGACATCCGAGCTGGCCCACTCGCCTGCCTTTCCTCCAGGGACCAGCGGGGTCTGGGCCGAGATGAAGACGAAGCCGTTCGCGACGACGCAGTGCGAGTACGGGCCGAGCGGCTTCGGATGGTTCGGGAGACCGGGAACAGCTCTCATGGCCTCACGACCGCGGCATCACGCGCCGGCGCAAAAGCGTTTGCAGCATCCGGGCCGGGAATGTGAAATCGACCGAGAAGTTCTGTCCGGGAACCCGGAAAATCGGGAGGCGACCGGAGCGGCTCGTTCTATGGATGCAAGGGTATATTAATTTGGGATGGTGTTGAACCGCCCGAACCGCGTATAGCCCCCTGAAGGCCACCGCGTGGGATCGGTATGGCGAAGAAAGATCTCGTGCTCCGTGTCGGCGGCGCCGCCGGGGACGGCGTCTCGTCGACGGCGGAAAGCTTTGCCAAGATGAGCGCACGAAGCGGCCTCCACACCTGGACCTATTCCTCGTATCAGAGTGTGATCCGCGGTGGCCATGTATGGACGCAAATCCGTGGCGGGCTCGAGAAGGTCCTCTCCCACGGGGATGACCCGGATGTCTTGCTGTGTCTCAATCAGCAGACGATGGACGTTCACCAGGCCGACGTCGTCGCAGGCGGCGCGATCATCTTCGACACGGACGGGACGAAACCGGATCCCGCCAAGATCCGGAAGAACGTCCGGCTCATCGGCATTCCGCTCAGGAAGAAAGCGCAGACCCTGTCGACGAACGCCCTGATGCGGAACACGGTCGCTCTCGGTGCTGCGGTCCAGCTGTTCGACATTGACTTCCGACACGTCGAAAGCGCGTTCAAGGACATCTGGGGCGACAAGAAACCGGAGATCGTGCAGCAGAACATTGCCGCCGCGAAACTCGGGGCAGCGGCCGTCGACGAAATGGGCGGTTCGTTGGACCTCGGTCTCGCGTACACCAACCAGGCGAAGTATCTCATGACGGGGAACGAGGCGATCTGCCTTGGCGCACTGGCGGCCGGCGTGAAGTTTCTCGCGCAGTATCCCATGACGCCGGCATCGTCGATCCTTCACTGGATGGCGGCAAACGGTCCGCAACACGGCGTCGTCGTGAAGCAGGTCGAGGACGAGCTCGCCGCGATGAACATGGCGGTCGGTGCCGGCTTCGCAGGCGTGCGCTCCATGACCGCCACCTCGGGTGGCGGTTTCAGTCTCATGGTCGAAGCGATCGGGCAGGGCGGGATGACGGAGACGCCGCTCGTCGCGATCCTCGTGCAGCGGAGCGGTCCATCGACCGGGTTGCCGACGAAGACGGAGCAGGGGGATCTGAACCTCGCTCTCGGCGCCGGACAAGGCGATTGGCCGCGGGCGATCCTGGCGCCACGACATCCGGAGGAATGCTTCGCGCTGACCGCGCAGGCGTTCAACCTCGCCGAGATCTATCAGACGCCGATCATCCTCATGTCGGATCTCTACCTCGGCGAAGGCTATCGGACGGTCGACAAGCTCGACTTCAACGTCCCGATTGTGCGCGGCATGATGGCGTCCGATGGCGGTACCGCCAAGAGCTACCGCCGTTACGAGATCACGGACAGCGGCGTCAGCCCACGCTCTCTCCCGGGCACGAAAGGCTTCCAATACGTCGCCGCGACGGACGAGCACATGGAGAACGGCGAACTGATCTCCGACGTGCTCTCTGGCCTCCCGGAATACGTCGAGGAGCGGCGCAAGATGCACGCGAAGCGGATGCGCAAACTCGACGGGCTCCGGAAAGACACGCCGCGGCCGGAACTGTGGGGGCCGAAGCACGCGGACGTCACGCTCATCTCCTGGGGTTCCACCTGGGGCGCAGTCCATGAGGCGATCGGGCAGGTCGAGGAGAAGGACGGGGTCAAGGCGAACAGCCTCGAGTTCCCGACGATCTTCCCGTTCCATGGCGACGAGACGCTGCAGATCCTTCGCTCCGTGAAGCAGACCCTCGCCGTCGAAGGCAACTACACCGGACAATTCGCTCGGTTGCTCCGCGCGGAGACCGGGTACAAACCGGACCACTTCTACGGACGCTCGGACGGCGAGCCGTTCGCCTCGCGGGACATCGCGGACAAAATCTTGGAGGTGGTCACTTGAAGATGGAATTCGAACTGGACACGTACAAGTCGGAGATCAAGCCGACCTGGTGCCCGGGTTGCGGGGACTTCGCGGTCCTCCGAGCCCTTCAGACGGCGATGCACGCCCTGCAGCTCGAGCCGTGGAACGTCCTCATCGTCTCGGGCATCGGGTGCTCGAGCAACCTGCCGCACTTCCTGTCGACGTACGGATTCCACGCGATCCACGGCCGCGCCCTGCCGGTCGCGGAAGGCGCGAAGCTCGCGAACCCCGACCTCAACGTGATCGTGACCGGCGGGGACGGCGACGGATACGGCATCGGGGTCGGCCACTTCATCCACGCGATGCGCCGGAACTTCGACATCACGTACATCGTGATGAACAACCAGATCTACGGGCTCACGACGGGCCAGGCGAGCCCCACGTCGGAGAAGGGGATGAAGACCAAATCGACCCCGATCGAGGGCGTGATTGAAAACCCCGTCGATCCGATCTCCCTCGCGCTGGCCTCGGGAGCGACCTACGTCGCGCGGGGCTTCAGCGGCGACGTCAAGGGAATGGCAGACCTGGTCCAGAAGGGCATCCAACACCACGGCTTCTCGTTGATCGACTGCATGTCCCCGTGCGTGACGTACAACAAGGTGAACACGTACGATTTCTTCCGTTCCCGCGTGTACGACCTCGCGAAAGAAGGGCATGACCCGAGCGACATGAAGGCGGCGTTCGCGAAGGCGATCGAATGGCCCTTCGTGCAACGGGATCGGATCCCGCTCGGCCTGTTCTATCGCAACGAAGACGTGCCGACGTACGAGGACCTCGAACTCGGCCTGAAGAAAGGCGCGCCGGTCCGGCAGCCACTCGGCGTCACCGACCCGGACGAATTGCTCGCGGAATTTCTCTGAGCCTACGACGGAATCTCTCGCTCAATTCGGGGGAAGTCGATCTCGCCCGGGGGGGCGTCCCCCTGTCGCTGGCGTCCGAGGGAGGCTCGGATTGCGTCGACGCGGGGGAGGAGGGACGCCGTGTCGATCCCCAGGTACCCGGGGCGATACCGTCGCATCTTCTCTGCGCCTCGTTCGAGCAGCGTGACTGCCCCGACGAGGTTCCCGTTCTGAACGTGATGGAACGCAGCGCAGAGCTGAATGAGTCCTTGCAAGAACAGGCGCGACTCGCCGTGCTCTTGCTTCCATAGCTCCTCGAGGACCTCGTGCGCTTCGAAGAAGTAGCGGTCGTTGAAGAGTCGGATCGCTTCGTGGACCGGATCGAGTCCATGCACGTTATCGGCCTCGACCATCGACGGGCCAAGCGGTCGGGACAGGATGAATCTTTGCGGGCCCCATACTATGAGAAACTGGAGCGACCTTGCGCGAGCATCGTCCGGATGATCTCCGGGCTGTACGCGCCCCGCTCCGTGACGACCGTTGTTACCAATCGTCCCGGCACGACCTCGAAGTATTGGTTCATCACATGGATTCGTTCGGGTGCTCCGTCCCAGACCTCGTGCGGATCCCGCTGTAGCGGGAGGGGCCACGAGGCTCCATCGTTTCGAGCATCGAACTTCAGCGTTTCCCCGACGACGTAGAACGGTTTCTTGCGGTCGGCGGCCGCGAGAGCCAGCGCATAGGTGCCGACCTTGTTGACGATTGCGCCGTCGCGAAGAATTCCGTCCGTTCCGACAACCACGCACGAGGCATCGGCCATCAACGTCGCACCGAGCGCGTCGGGTACCACGGTGACCGGGATACCGGCTTCCGCGAGGGACGCGGCGAGGGTTCGTCCTTCGAACCGCGGCCGCGACTCCATGACGTGCACTTGCTTGACGACGCCCTGTCCGTGGGCCAGACGAAGCGTCGCCAGGACGTTCTCGCTGTCGCTCAGGGTGACCACGGCTGTGAGTCCCGCCGCCACCTTGAGAAACGTCCGCGCGATTCGCTCTCGGGCCGACGCGAGTTCCCTCGTGGTCTCCTCGACCACCGTCTTTGGATCCTGTCCCTCGGAGACGAGCTTCGCAACGAGGTGGGCGACGTTGTACACGATCGACATTGCGGGTTGCGCCTCCGAGACGCGGCGGGCTATGTCGGCGAGGACGGTCGACTCGGGCCGCCCCTTCGCTTCCGCAATCGCGAGGTCCATCACTTCGAGGGCCTGGCGCGCGAGTTTCGAGGAACCGCTGGTGCGGTCGTCCGCCAACGCGCGGATTGCCTCATCGATGACCGGAGGCGGCATGCTCCATCCGTTCATGATACGCAGCGAGGCCGGTGATACTCACGCGGATGCGGCGTTCGAGGAAGTCACGGGGGTACCGGTTCGCCGTGCGGCAGCTCATGTCGTAGAGTTCCCGCAAGACCGAGTCCTCTCCCGCG